>JBBIUM010000029.1:0-8535 GCA_037440245.1 Candidatus Yanofskyibacteriota bacterium
AGAACAAGCGAAAGAGAGCATTAAAAAAGTTATAAATTTAACTGAAGAAAATAAAACCAAAATTAGAGAAAAATTGATAAAAGAATACAAAGCTAATAGAATTGATGAAGAAACAGTCGCCAAAAGTATAGCTCAGGGTCTTTTAACGCAAACTCAACAAGTGAAAGAAGTTCGTCAAAAATTTTTTGAGGCCAAAGATGAAAAAGTTAGAGAAGAAGCAAAAAATAAACTGGAAGAATTGAAGACAAAAATCGAAAATGAAATTGAAGATCTTGATGACAAGACTAGCAGTGATAATTTAGTAGAATTAAAAAAGAATGTGGTTGGTTATTTAATCCCAATCAAGCAAGAGTTAATGATTGTAAAAGAGGATTTTAGGGAAGATACGACAAAACTTAAAGAAGAACTTAAAGAAGAGAAAAAAGATGTTGGCAGCAAAGTTAGAGAGCTGATTAACAAAACCGAAGATATTATTGAGGAGATAAATGAAGATGTTGAAGAAAGAGAGATAAATTTAGAAGATATTCCAGCAGTTGCGACTCTCTTAGAAACTGTTAATAAACATTTATCAAACGCTAAAAAGTTTTTAGAAGATGAAAAATTTGGCGATGCTTATGGCCAAGCTGTTGCTGCTTATAATAATGCCAAAGATGCTTTAAACAAGCTTTTAGAATGGTTAAATAAAAAAGAAGGTCGCAAACCACAGAGTTGCACACAAGAATTTAACCCGGTTTGCGGCGTCGATGGCAATACTTATGGCAATCTTTGTTCCTTAAGAGCGGCAGGGGTAAAATTAGATCATATGGGACCTTGTGTGTCAGAGGAAGATAAAACTCAAAAAGCTGATTGCAAACCTATTATTTGTCCGGATGGCAGTAAATACCCGGCATGTAAAGATGGCAAAACTATTTATTATTTTGCGGATCCCTGCCAAGTTTCTAATCAAATTCCAAATCAGTTTCCAACTAATACAGCGGAACCAAATGATTAAAAGTATTTCATTTAATATAACGGCCGATTATTTTACTATTGATTAAAAAGCCTGATTCCTCAACAGAATTAGGTCGAGTGGTTGAGGAGAGATTAACCATTTCTTTTAATCATTTCGTTGTGTTGTTGAAATGGTCGAGAGCATAAATTAATCAAGGTCGTTCTTTTCAGTCTTATTCTTTAATCATTTAGAGTTTTTTGAAAACCTTTTTTAATAGGGCAGGCGATTTGAAAAAATCAAAACCGTTTTCTATCATTTTATTATGAATAAAAAATTTAAAAGATATTTATCTATGAATAAAAAATATTTAATTTCTTTAATTATAATTATAATTGCCATTGGAACTGTTGTGGCAATACTTGTTTCTTCTTCTGATATTGCAACAAGAATAGGAATGAAATTGCGAGAACCTTGGCCACCGTTAAAAATACCAACTTCTCGCCAAACTCTAACTCCAGCACTATCACGTCTTTATGATTATGATGTGGTTGTTGTTGGTGCCAGCGCTGGCGGTATAAGTGCCGCAATTCAAGCAAGACGTTTAGGCGCTTCTGTTGCTCTTATTGAAGAATCGGATTACATCGGTGGTCAAATGATTACCGTTCCAACAATGGATGATTTAGGAGGATTATTAACAGAGTCAGGTATTTATAGAGAGTTTATTAGCCGAGCGGAAAATTATTATAGACAAAAAAATAAAACAACCGCTGTTTGTTATTTTTATAAAAAAGGTGGTTGGGCCGGCACTCATTGTTATGAGCCAAGTGTAGTAAAAAATATTTTAACTTCAATGTTGAACGAAGCAGGAGTTAAAATATTTTTAAAGAATAAAGTACAAGAAGTTATTCAAAGCGGCAACAAGATAAAAGGAATTATTACTGATAATGGAAAGTTTAATGCAAGAATTGTGATTGACGCAACTGAATATGGCGATGTGATAGTTTTAAGTTCTTTGAATTATCGTGTTGGCAATACTAATCGTACTATTTTAAATCCAGCGGCTTGTATCCAAGATATTACTTATACTGCAGCAATTAAGAAATATCCCTTAGGAGTTCCTGCTAATATAGATTTACGCGGTAAAAATGCACCGCCGCCATTTTACATACCACAATATAATTCTGCTACCGGAAATTTTGATTGGGTGCCACAGACCTATGAAGATGCAAAAATAAAATTTTCGAATATTGTTAAAAAAGGCGGCGCCGGTTGGCCAGGTCCCTACCCAAAGAATTTTATTACCCATAATGCTTATCGTGCGGTGCCTGATTCTTCAAACCCAGAGGATTATAGTAGTTTAGAGCCGGAGAAAATTACGAAAACTTTTGTAAATTGGGCGAATGATTATCCTGGCCTTGACCCTTATACCTTATCAATTAAATATTTAACGGATAAGATTTTTAGGGAACGAGTTATTTGCGAGGCTAAATTAATGACAATTCATTTTCTTTACTATATACAAGATCCCCAGGGCCTTGATGAACCTTTATGGGCAATAGCCAACGATGAAGGTTACGCTACCGAGTGGAATACAATAGCAAATTCCTGCGAGAATATTCCTTCAGAGTTTAAAGCAATTGAAAACAATATGCCGCCTTATCCTTATACTCGAGAAAGTATTAGAGGAGTAGGTATTTATACTTTAACTGCCAAAGATATAAAAAATAATCGATCGCCAGATAAAAGTTTAAATTTTGCTCAGAGTATTGGGTTAGGTATTTATAATACAGATTTGCATCGTTGCGCAGCCAACGAAAATTTAGAGAGCGATATGGGAGAAACACGTGATGATATAACTTCATGGGGCAGGCATCAAATTCCTTTTGAATCCTTGATTCCTGAAAATTTAGATGGTTTTATTTTAGCTGGGAAAAATATATCCCAATCCAGACTGGCTAATGGTTCTACTCGGGTTCATCCTACCGAGATGGTTATTGGTCAAGCTGCTGGTGTAATAGCCGCTTTATCAATTAAAAACAATATTGAGCCACGTAACCTTTCTAGAATATCTGTTCAATGGAAATTATTGGAAGGAGGAAGTGAAATTTCGCTTTTTAAATTTCAAGATGTCCCAGTGACTAATGTTTTTTGGAGGGATGTTCAATTAGTTACAACAAAAGGATTAATGAGAGGCTATAACAATAACACCTTTGGAGTTAATGATTCTTTAAGACGAGAAGCAGCGGCTTTAATTTTTGCTAAATTAGCAAATTTAGAAGTTGATCCAGCGCCTTCAACGCCTACTTTTCAAGATGTGCCAAAAACAAATCCTTTTTATAAATACATTGAAGCAGTAGCCAAAGCGGGCATAGTTGGCGGTTGTTCTGAAGCGCCTAAACTTTTTTGTCCTTCTTCGCCGTTGACTAGAGAACAATTTGCTAAAATGTGGGGAAATTCATTAATTTTGGCAAATAAACTAAATCTTAGTGAGGCTTTAACAAATCAAATTTTTATTGACGTGCCTTCAACAAATTCATTTTTTCAATATATAAATCTTATGTATCAAAAAGGCATAACTAGCGGTTGCGGAAGCAGTTCCGAGGGTCCAAAGTTTTGTCCTTCGGCAAATATTAGTCGTGGCCAGACAGCAGCTTTATTGGCGCAAACATTATATAAGATGATTGATAAATAAGGTTCTATTATTTTTCAGCAAATAATAATTAATTTACATTTATTTTTAGGAAAAAGAAAATGATGAAATGCTAAAGAGATGAAAAATAAAAGTTATTGTGATTGCTAATCAATTTAGCAGAGCTTAAAAAATAAAATTATTGAATTTATTATTTAGAACTATCTACTATTCTTACCATTATAAATTTTTGCATGGGAATAAAAATTTTAATTTTCTCTTCTGCCTATTTGCCATTAGTTGGCGGTGCTGAAATAGCTGTTAAAGAAATTACGGATAGAATTAGTGATTTCAGTTTTGATATGATTACGCCAAAAATTAAATGGGGATTGGCTAATTTTGAAAAAATTGGAAACATTAATGTTTATAGGGCTGGTTTTGGCTGTGGCAAATTAGATAAATTATTTTTCCCTCTCTCTGGATTTTTCAAGGCTCTTTTATTAAATAAAAAAAATAACTATTTATTAATTTGGTCTATAATGGCTTCTTATGCTGGCTTTGCGGCACTCTTTTTTAAAACTTTTTACAAAAAGATGCCTTTTTTGCTTACGCTTCAAGAAGGCGATGACGAAAAAGATATTTTAAGAAAAGTAGGCGTATTTTATTTTTTATGGCGTAAAATTTTTGAAAAAGCTGATGTTATTCAGGCCATTAGTCAATATTTAAAAGATTTTAGCAAACGCCATGGCGCTAAATGTGAAATTAAAGTAATTCCTAATGGCGTTGATTGGAGAAATTTTAGTCGTGATATTGAGAATGAAGAATTAAATGCTTTAAGGAATAAGCTAAGGATTAAGAATGAGGAGTTTGTTATCATAACCGTATCGCGTCTTGTTAAGAAAAATGCCATTGAAGATATTTTAAAAGCCGTTGCCGATCCAAGGATGCAATCTATAGATTATAAATTATTAATTATAGGCGCAGGGGAGCTGGAAAAAAGATTAAAAAATTTGGTAGCAGATTTAGGTTTGCAAGATAAAGTAAATTTTTTAGGTTTTGTTGATTACCAAGATTTGCCTAAATATTTTAAAATATCAAATGTCTTTGTCAGGCCATCACTTTCCGAAGGATTAGGCAATGCTTTCTTAGAAGCAATGGCAGCAGGATTACCGGTGATTGCTACGCCAGTTGGTGGCATCCCTGATTTTCTAAGAGATGGACAGACAGGTTTATTTTGTAAAGTCGGCGATCCTAAAAGTATAGTTGAAAAATTTATTGAAATTTATCAAAATCAAGATTTAAAGAATAAGTTAATTGAAAATGGGAAAAAGTTAGTTAAAGAAAAATATGATTGGGAGAAAATAACCATAGTTATGGAAGATTTATTTAACACCTTAATCCGATAATCATAAAGCTTAAATTAGAACTAAAAAGAATAGAGAAGATTTGAAGTGAGGACTATTGCATTTTTTAAAGTTCATTGTTATTATATTTAGCTCTTTAAAAAATAGCTAACAGTCAAGAACTGTTGGCTCAGAGCAAGGAGGTAAGAAATGAAGAGATGGTTGTTTTTTATTTTAATTATTGCAGGGATGATAATGGTTTGTGAAGCAACACCAACAAAGTCGAATCCGCCGTTGTCGTCGTATTATAGTTATAAGTGCAGTTTACAGAGTTTCTTGGAGCAACAGAAGATGTTAGAAACGCGATTAAATCAATTAAATCAGATGAATTTTGGTTTTGGGAAGAATTTTATAATGCATAGCAAAGGACCCCTGAGCAGAAAATTTAATTGGAAAATTTATAGAACAGCTCATATAGATGTTTATTTTTATCCTGAAGAAGAAGAAATGTTGCCAAAATTTGTAGATTGGGTGCAAAATGCATACGATTATATTTCCGCTTCTTTAAACTATAAAATTCCAATAGAGGAGAGGCCAAGTTTATTTTTCTTTGCTAATATAGATGATTTTTCGGAAAACGTGGTCATTCCTGGTGTAAGCGGCGCTTTGGGCGTTGCCGAGCCCATCAGATTTCGGATTATAATTCCAAGGCACTTTGATGATGAAATGTCCTTGCGACTTGTAACTCATGAGATGACACATATTTTTGAATTTTCAATGTGGTATGGAGGGAAAATTAGGTTATCTTGGTCTAATTTCTTTAGGGATAATTTAATATGGATATTTGAGGGGCTGGCTCAACAGTTAAGCGGTCTTCATAAAGAGGGATTGGAGTCAAATATTCATTTGGTGAGATATTTGTCTCTAAAAGATAATATTCCGCCAATTGAGATTTGGGGTAATTACGAAGGTTATATTATTGATTATGCTCTAGCGCCACAATTGTTTGATTTTATTAAATTGCATTTTTTTCAACAACAATACGAGAGGTTTATAAAATCATTTAAAATGAAGCCAAATTTGTTTGGTCTCCGAAATGGTGTTAAATATGCATTAAATACTGAGTTTAGCGATCTAAATAGGGAATTCAGAAGTTTTTTAAGAGAAAAATTAAAAGACATTCCATTGAAAAAAGAAGGCAGTGATTATGGGAGGGATATTTTAGCGAGAGACTATTTATATTTCAGTTTCAGTGACAATATAATACCTGATGATATTTATGATGCTGCATTTTCTCCAGATGCCAAAAATATAGCCGCTGTTATTGTAAAAGATGGAAGATTAAGAATTGTAATTCTTGATCTAAACGGTAGAATCAAAAAAGAGTTAACTCCAGGATTTTCATTCTATAAATTCGGTATCAGTTTAAAATTTGATGAAATGGCTCACTCTTTGTGTTGGAGCGGGAAATATATTTTATTTTTTGCTCTTGATGCTAAATTAGAAAATGTTCTCTTCTTCATTGATGTTGATACTGGTAAGGTAACACGAAAAATAAAGATGATGAAAGAGGTTAAAAATCCCATGGCGTTAGAAGTTCTAGAATTGACAGATTCAAGTTATAAAATTATTTTCAGCGCTCAAAAAGGTAGCCAAAGAGATTTGTTTTTGTTGGACAATTCAGGTTCAGGTTCAGGTAATATTAAGAATTTGACCAATGATAAAAACTTCGAGTACGATTTAAGAATTTCACCTGATAAAAAGAAAATTGTTTATACAAAAGTAGTAAAAGAAAGCCCAAAATTGTTTATTTTAGATTTAGAAACAGGGGCGATTAAGCAATTGACCTTCGGGAAGAGTAATGATTCAAGACCTTATTGGGGCGCAAAAGAAGAGATTTATTTTATTTCTGATAGAAGCGAGAAGAATAATCAATATCCTATAAAAAATGTTTGGAAGATAGATATAAAAAATGGTAGTATTTACCAACTTACCGATTTAGTCAGCGACGCGCAATTTGTTTTATTTTATAAAGAAAATCTTTATCTTGGAATTCTTGGTTATAGAGATTGGTTCCATCAAATGTCATATTCTATTTATGAAACTAAACTTAAAGATTTAAAACCCCTAAACGCTTTTACCACAGCTGTTGAGTCCAATGTTGAGTCTAATTTTAGCGCAAAAGAGAAGGCTATTGAAGTGGTTATTGATAAAAATAGAATTAAAAAGTATAAAACACGTATACAGTTGGATTCCGCCTATGTTGTAGGCTTTTTCTCCACTTATTATGGATTTTTCGGCCTCGCTGATTTTTCTTTTAGTGATTTTGTTGGCCATCACCAATTAGGAGGCTATCTAGTAAATTTTGGTAAGGGTAGTTATAGAGACATTGAGATTTATTATTATAATTTAGCGCGGCCGCTGTGGTGGGGGGCGGATTTTAAATCACGGTACTATTACTTGTTTCCTTATACTACCTTCTTTATTTACAATATTGATAACAAGTTCTTTTCAAATTTAGTACAGGATATCAATAGCCTTTCTCTTTTTGCTCGTTATCCAGTTGATTTGATTCATCGTTTTGATTTTGTCCTTGAAATGAATAAAGTGAGGTATTTTTATCCAGAACCTAATGATGAAGAACAGAAGTTTTTGGATAAATATTTTCAGGAAGGAAGCTTTGGAACTTTTAGAGTAGAATTTGTAAGAGATGCAGCATTTTATAAAAGTTTTGGACCGTGGGTAGGTGACAGACTAAAAGTTGGATTGTTTTACAGTACGGGTGGTTATAATTATGGTTTTTCTATTGATGCCAGAAAATATTTGAAATTAGGAGAAAATTCACTATTTGCGACAAGAGGTTTTTATGGTTTGGAAAATGGAAAATCTATAATGCCGTTCTTAGTTGGAGATTTAGGATTATTGCGTGGCTATGGAGTTTTACAATTCAGCGGCAATAGATTATTTTTAGGTCAGCTGGAGTTGAGATTACCCTTAATTTATCAAGGCTACAGCAGTATCGCGCTTTTCCAAAATGTCAGATTAAATTTCTTTATGGATATAGCGAATATTAGGTGGAACAACGAGGAGTTTAATAAAATGTTAAATGGCGAAGATGGTAATTGGAAAGCTAGTATAGGGGTTGATTTTGAGTTTGGCAGATTTTATTTATTATTTTTTGATTTTGGCGAGTTACATTTCTCAGTAGCAAAGAAATTATTTCAGAAAGATCAGAAAGAGTGGATTACTCAATTCTATTTCGGATATAATTACTAATTAGTAATATTTAAAAAATAAGAGTCTCATTGAGGCTCTTTTTTTTAAATTTTTCTTATCTAAAAACCCCTAGTCGAATAGCAATTATTGACTAATAGGTATAATTTTTATATAAATATTAGCTAATTAGGGAACCTTAAAAATTTTTAGAAAGGAGGCGAGGAAGTGTGAAAAAAATAAGTTGGTTTTTTATCGTTTTGCTTTTGGTATGGCTTTTAGGCAGGTCTTGGAGTAATAGGCCTCAGACAGTAAATTATACGGAGTTTTTAATGACAGTAGAGAAGGGAAATGTTTTAAGAGTCGAAGTTATTTCTAAAGGAAGTGACAGTATCTATGAAATAAATTTTTCTATAAAA
>JBBIUM010000030.1:0-8531 GCA_037440245.1 Candidatus Yanofskyibacteriota bacterium
TCTTTGAATTTTTCTTTTTCATTTTGCATTTTGCATTTTGATTTTTGAATTATAAGTTGTAGTTTTGAGTTTTGAGCTAAATTTAATATTTGCATTTTGACTTTTTGGTTTTTAATTAGCTAGTTTACCTTATTTGAAATAATATAAAAATTTGTCATTATTGTCCATTAATTTAGATTAGTATCCCTTCAAGACCAAAATCGTGAGCTTTTGTAATTTTAACCTTAACAAATTTGCCAATTAAATTTTTCTTACATCTTTCAGTTATAAGAACATGTTTATAGCTTCGTGTCCTGCCTTCATATAATCCTTTCCTATTTTGTCCATTTACTAAAACTTCTTCTATAACACCTAAATATTTTTTGTTATTCCAAAGAGCCGTTTTTCTTAAAATTGATTCAAGTATTTTCTTTCTTTTTTCCTTTTCTTTCTTTATCACATCGTCTTTCATAAAAAAAGCTGCTGTTTTCGGCCGTGGCGAATATTCAGAAATATAAGCCATATCAAATTTTATTTTCTTGAATAACTTAACGGTATTTAAAAATTGTTTTTTGCTTTCTCCAGGAAAACCAACAATGACATCGGTAGAAATAGCAATACCAGGAATATTTTTTCTTATTTTTCGAATTAACTGAACATAGTCTTCGACCTTATATCCTCGTTTCATCTTTTCTAATATTTCATTGTCGCCACTTTGAACTGGCAAATTGACATATTCAGCGCATTTTTTACATTCTTTCATTGATTTGATTAAATCATCGGAAAAATTACTAGGATGAGGCGATGTAAATCTTATCCAAAAATTCCCCGCTATATTATTTATTAATCTCAAAAGTTTTGCAAAATCTATAATTTCATTTTTAAATTTTGCTTTGTAAGAATTCACATTTTGTCCTAAAAGCCAAATTTCTTTGTAGCCAGCCTTAATTAATTTACGAACTTCATTTATTATATCTCCAACGGGCCGTGAATATTCTTTTTTCCTTGAATAGGGTACTATACAATAAGAGCAAATATTATTGCAGCCGAACGAGATTGGGATATTTGCCGAAACTGTAGAAGTATGTTTGGCTTCAAGCGATAAATAATTGCTAAATTTAACTTTATTTTTTTTACCTAAAAATTCAGGCAATTTTTTCAAATCTTTGATGTTTAAAACAATATCTAATTCAGACATTCGTTTTTTTAACGTCTCTTCGCCATAATGAATCATGCAACCAGTTAAAACAATTTTTAGGTTTGGATTCCTCTTTTTTAATAATGCTAATTTATTTCTTAAACCAAAAATTCTGTCTTCAGCAGATTGACGGACAGAACAAGTGTTAAACACTAATAAATCAGCGTTTTTCATTTCTATTGTTTCTTTATATCCTAAATTTTCCAATAAAGCTGCAACTCTTTCAGAATCTGATTTATTTAATTGACAGCCAAAAGTTTTTAAAAAATATTTTAATCTCATATTTAATAAAAATCTAATCTTGGATTTTATTTTTATTTTTTAAAATAAAGAAATTGGAAATTTTAATAACCGTAGGTTTTGGGTAAAAAGAATAGAAAACCAGAAAGCGTTAAACCTATAATAGAGATAATAAATAATGTTTTAAAACGGTCGGGTATTCTAACATACAATCTATTAATCTGCAAGCAGAAGATTATCAAAGAAAAAATTAAGGCAGGAAAATAATGATATAAAAACATAACTCTTTTAATAAAGATAAAGGGCAACCAATTAAATAAATAAATAAATAAAAATACTCCCAGAAAATTAAAATGTCTTTTGTCAGCTAAATTTAAATTTTTGCCTAATAATACTTTAGAACTCAAGAACAAAAACTCAACGAAAGAAAAAAATAAAGAAGCCAACATTAAAAACCATAAAATCAGATTTGGATTTAAATAAATTCCTAGATTTTCTTTTTGCCAGTAAAAAATTGGTTTATCGCCTAAGGGCCATTGATACCATTTGCTTGAATAGGGATGAGTTTCGGTAAGGGTTAAATTTGAACCAAACATTTGAAAGTTTAATTTTGCTATATCATAACTTAGCTTAGAGATTTTGGAAATAAAACTGCTGTCTTTATAATCAGATGCAAAGATGCTTTGTCTTATTAATTTAAAATGAACAACGAATAAGGAAGTATAGATAATGAAAGATATTAAAAATATTATCAGCATTTGCTTTAAAAATTGTTTAGAATTATGGCATTTAAAGAAAGCAAAAACCGAAATAGCGGCAAAAAAACCTAAACCTGTCCATTTAATACTGTAAGTTAATCCTGAAAATATGCTACATAAAAAAAGATATAGTTTGTTTTTCTTTTTTACACTTTTTAAATAAAACAAAAAACTGCTAAATCCAAAAACAAGCATAAATGAATCCATTAAAATATATCGTGATTGGACAATTAATGAATTTTCAAGCGTTATTAGAATCATTCCTAAAATAGAAATTAAAAAAGAAAATCCTAATTGCCGTAAAATAAAAAATATTATTATAGGTAAAAGAGAGCCGAAAATAGCGGTAACAAATCTTAGCCAAATAAAAGAAGAGTCAGGATAGGGTTCTCCTATTTTTTCAAAATCAAAAACTGGTTTAAAATCTGCTAAATAACCAGTTAAGGCAAAAATAAGCTTGCCCAATGGCGGATGAATATCAAAAAAATAAGTGTGTTTCAAATAGGCGGAAAAGAATTTACCGAAATGAACTTCATCAAAAACTACCTCTGTCGGCTCGGCAAGATGATAAAATCGCGTAAATAAAATAAGGCCGACAATGGCTAAAAATAACATTATTTTAAGATATTTATGCATAAATTTTATAGTTACACTTAAAATCTATCAAAAATTTTCTTGCTTGTCTATCAGTCAAAAAATAATGCTGATGGTTTACACCGAAGAAAATTAAAAAAAAGAAATACGCAATTCAGCTATTTCTTATTAGTTTGGATATTTCAAATAATTTAGGGGGAGAAAATATTTTTGAGTTTTACCTAGAGAGATTTGGATTATTTTTCAAAAATCGGTGAGAAGAAACAAATGTTAGACCAACAAAGAAAAATGTTATGAGCGTTGGCAGATATTCCGGAATAGGGATTCCAAAACTTTTTAAAATCATAAATAATCCTAAAAAACCAATAGAAGTCATTGCCCCATTTTTAAGCCATTTATAAAGCGCCACCTTTTCAATACCGTAAACGGTAAGCTGGCGAACAACAAATGCGCCAATACCATTTCCAATTAAAATTAAAATAATATTAATTGTAAAAGCAAAAGCACCAAAAACTCCGTCAATACTAAAAGAGGCGTCCAAAACTTCCAAAAACAAAAGTTTGGCTAAATCACTTTTACTCTGTTCAATTTCGTGCTCTTTTCTCTCTGCCATTTGCCTAAAACCGTAAAGAATAAAAAATACTGCATTGCCAGTGGCGGCTCCAAGCATTGCTAGAGGTTTCTCTTTTGCCAGCCACATAAAGACAACAAGGGAAATGGCTGCTACGGCAAAAAACCAAATGCCATATCTTTCTTTAACTAATTTTTCCGGCACAAAATATGTTTCCTTTTTTTCCAAAAAAAGCCAATGAAAATAAAGCAAAAACAAAAACATACCTCCGCCAATTAAAAGAATGTAGGAACTTTCTTCAAGTGCCTTTTTAGCTAAATCGTTTTTACCAAGGAAAGATTCAAATAACTCAGCCGCAGAAACATTAGGAACTGTTAGATAAAGAATTAAAAACGGCAAAACGCCGCGGATTATAAAAACAGCAATAAAAATTCCCCAAATCAAAAACCATCTTCTCGCCCGCGGAGACATCCCTTTTAACATATGGGCATTGACAATTGCATTATCAACGCTATTGACAATTTCAAAAAGAACCAAACCAAGAATTATAATTAAAGCATTGAGCATAAATCAATTGTTTTAAAATTTAATGAATTTAGAATTTAATGAAAATTAGAAGTTGAAAATTGAAAATTAAGCTTTTTTGTTTTAAGTTGTAGTTTTGAGTTTTCATCGATTTTTGATTTTTTCCAATTCCAATATTGTTTTGACAAATTTATCAACTTTCATGGCGCCAATATCGCCCTTCCCCCGTTGGCGAACAGCTACAGATTTTGATTTTATTTCTCTATCGCCAACAACCAAAATATAAGGAATTTTTTGCAATTCTGCTTCTCGAATTTTTTTTGAAATAGTTTCATTGCTATCCCATAATTCAACTCTGACGCCATTATTTAAAAGAATTTTATAAACCTCGTTGGCATATTTTTTATGTCTTTGAGATACTGTTAAAATTATTACTTGAACCGGAGCCAACCACAGAGGAAAAGCGCCAGCAAAATGTTCTATCATTGCGCCAAAAAATCTTTCAAGAGAACCCATTAATGCTCTATGAATCATATAAGGTCTATGTTTTTTGCCATCTTCGCCAATATATTCCATTTCAAATCTTTCAGGCATATTAAAATCAAATTGAATAGTTGAGCATTGCCATTCACGTCCTAAAGCATCCTTTATTTTGATATCAATTTTAGGACCATAAAAAGCGCCGCCTCCTTCATCTATAAAATATTTCAATTTAGATTTTTTAAGCGCTTTTTTCAAAGCTTTAATTGCTTCCTGCCACATTGATGCATTGCCAACAGATTTTTTTGGCTTAGTTGAAAGATAAATATTAAAATCTTTAAAACCAAAACTTTTTAAAATAAAAATAGAAAAATCCAATACTTTTTTTATTTCATCAGGCATTTGTTTAGGGGTGCAAATTAAATGAGCGTCATCTTGGGTGAAGCCGCGAACGCGCAAAAGGCCATTTAATACGCCGGCTTTTTCATATCTATAAACAGTGCCCAGTTCTGCCCAACGTAACGGTAAATCTCTATAAGATCTTATTTTAGATTTGTAAATTTGAATATGGAATGGACAATTCATCGGTTTAATATAATATTCATCTTTATCAATTTCCATTGGGTTATACATATTTTCTTTATAAAAGCCAAGATGGCCGCTGATTTCCCAAAGAGCCGATTTTCCAATATGCGGAGTAAAAACAATGTCGTAACCATTTTTATAGTGTTCTTGTCTCCAAAAATCTTCCATAATAACTCTGACTCTTGCGCCTTTTGGATGCCAATAAACAAGACCAGGTCCAAATTCTTCATGGATGCTAAAAAGATCTAATTCCTGTCCAAGTTTTCGATGATCTCTTTTGCTTGCTTCTTCTAGTTTAGTGAAATATTCGTTAAGTTCTTTTTTATTATTGAAAGCCACGCCATAAATTCGAGTAAGCATCGGATTTTTTTCATCACCGCGCCAATAAGCGCCAGCAATTTTGGTGAGTTTAAAAGATTCAGGGTTGATTTGTTTAGTGCTTTTAACATGGGGACCGCGGCATAAATCAACAAAATTACCTGTTGTATAAATTGTCACCTTATCAATTTTTTCTTTTCTTATGCCTTTTTGAATTACTTCTTCTTCGGTAGTGCCGTACTTTTCTAAATTTTCTAAGAGTTCTATTTTAAAATGCTGCTTTAACTCTGAAAAAATTTTTTTTGCCTCTTCTAAACTCACTGTCTTTTTTTCATAAGATAAATTTTTGGCAATTAAATCGCGCATTTTCTCTTCTATTCTTGGCAAATCATTATCAGTAATTTTTTGAGGTAAGATAAAATCATAATAAAAGCCATTTTCAATAACCGGTCCAATGCCAAAAACAGCTTTTGGATAAAGCTCCAGAATAGCTGCCGCCATAAGATGGCTAATAGAATGACGTTTAATTTCTATTTTTTTATCTTTTTTAGGCATAAAGCAAGATAATTTTTGCATTTAAAAAATTAAACCTCTAGTTTTTGTTGAAAAATCGATTGCCACGTCTAAAAAGCGGCAATTTATGACCTTTTTATTTTAATTTGAATTTCACAAATCTTTTTATTTAATTTCCACTCCAAGTTCTTTTAATTTTTTCAAAATTTCAGGATTGCCTGGATTTATTTGATTGGCAATTTTAAATTCTTCTATAGCATCGCTAATTAAACCGCTTCTTTGATAAACCAACCCCAAACTATAGTGGGCATTAACATTATTTGGATTAATCATTAAAACAGTCCTAAAGATATTAGCGGCGTTAGAAAGTTCTCCTCTATTATAATACAGTCTGCCAAGTTGATAAATTAAATTTTCCGATGGAGGATATTTTTTAGAAAAATTTTCTAATACTGACACTGCTTTGTCAATATTGCCATTGCTTTCCTCTAGTAATGCCAACTGGATATAAGCGTCTTCATAATTATCTTTTATTTCAATAGCTTTATTAAAGTATTCTTTTGCTTTTTCTCTTAATTCATCTTTTTCTATCGATGATAATCCTTGAGCTTCGGCAGATAGTAATTTATTTTTCCCTAATTCCACATAATGAACTGGATTATTTTTTTCTAGATCTATTGCCTTCTCAAAAGATTTATCCGACCATTCAAGCGCATTTGCCGCTAAGGGAGATATATTTTTATAAATCAACGCTAAACTTTCCCAGACACTTACTAAATTAGGACTAATATTGGCTGCTTCTCTTGCCTCGGAAATAGCAAGAGCAATTCCCGCTTGAATTTTATTGTTATCTTTTTTATCCGGCGATTTTTGTATCTCTGTTAAAGAAACAAACCAACCACTTTGCGACAATGCTAAATGATAAATAGATCTGTATTTGTTTAATTGAACTGCCTTACTAAACTCAGCAACTTTTTTATCAACATTTGTATTTTCTATCGTTCCTTGCAAATAATGATAATCAGCTAAATAAAATCTAATACCGAAATAGAAACCAACAAAAATGACTAAAACAAAAATTACATAAATAGAATAAAATAAGAGAAATAATTCTGGAAAACTTTCATATGAAATTACTATATCTGCTTCTTTTTGATTTTCGTTATATTCCAGAATACTGCTTTTCATAGCAAAAATAAACAAAGCTGTAAATATCCAGAAAGAAACAATTAAAAGAGTGTTGTGAAAATAAAGAATTTGAGCAATTATTAACGAAAACCATGGCAAGGCTAAAAAATTTAATTTATCCCAAAACTCTGATTTTAAACTTGACCTTAAAAAGTATATTGTGAGTATTAGAACTAAAATTAATATAGTTAAAAACGAAATAAAACCTACCACTCCCACTGTGGTTAATAACTCAAACCAATAATTTGTCGGTTTATCAAACCTAATAATCCAGAGCGGTCCCTTATTAAAATCTACTGGTTTATTTTTAACAAAATCATAATAAAAAGTTGAAGGGCCAGAGCCAATAATGACATTTTTAATGTCGGAAAAAGAGGAATACAAAACTTTAAAAGAATCCGTAAAACTAAGAAGGGCTTCGGTTGGCAACTGATAATTTGGAAAAACAACATTGTTTAATCTCAAGGGACTAACAGCCATTAGCAATGCTATGATAAAAAGAGTCACGAGTAAATATAATCTATAAATGCAATTTTTAAAAAATCTACTATAGATTGCTAATATTAAATAGCTACCCAAAGCTAAAACTAAAATTATCCAGGCTCGTTTAAAATTGATAAAAAACATTAGAAATAAACTTGAAATAATCAATAAACCAAAAGCAATATTTTTTAAAGAATTATAATATCTTCTTAGCTTTTCATAACTTTCTTGCGACTTTGCTTTTATAGAAAATAATTCAAATTTGCTCATTAAAACTCCAACTGCTAGACAAACAATTATTGTTAAAAAAACTGTCAAAGATTCTAATGAACCGCCAGCAGGATTAAATAAGCGATTTTTCATTATGTTAGGCAAGATATTATTTATGCCAATTTTTGTCCAAATATCAAACAACGAAAAAATAGTTATTATAATTACTAACTGAGCCGAGGAAGTCAGCAAGAGAATTAAGTTTCTAATATTTATTTTTTGAGAATCGTTGTTACTCAAAGTAGTGTTATTAGTTAAAATAAAATAAAAAAGCGCCAAAAGTAAAATCTCAACCAAATTACCGTTAAATCTTCCATAAAAACCTAAAATACTTGTAATTTTATCGATTGAAAAAATGGTAGCGATAACCACGATAACGCTAAAAACAAGAACTGGTATATCAAGTGGTGTTCTTATAAATTTTATCTTTTTTTCTGCTGAAAAAAGCGAACCTAACCAGCCGATAAAAGAAATTAAAACTCCGAAAAACAATAAGTATTGTTTATTAAACTCAATCGACTCAAAACTAAATGGTAAAAAGAAGACAGGCATTAGAAAAATAATTAAGTAAATGCCAAATTTAATTAAAAAGCTATAAAAATTGCCCGAGCTTTTTATATTGTTGACTGCCAAAGTTGTTTTTGCTATTGTTTCTGTCATATATTTTTTATATAATTTTATATAATTTTAATTGTACTATCCAACCACTTCGGTAACGAAATGATTAGATGATAAATTAGTTATTTTTTTTCATTCTTCCTCAACTGGTTGACCTTGATTATTGCCAGTTGAGGGTTTTTGATTTTTAGAATTTTCTTTCAAGTTGATT
>JBBIUM010000031.1:0-8304 GCA_037440245.1 Candidatus Yanofskyibacteriota bacterium
AAACTCTGATTTTTCTCATAAAATTAGAACCACAAATATCTATTAGTTTTATAAGTTTAAATCAAGTTATTTTTTAAAAACTTATAAACATCTAGATATTAATTGCGGATTTTATGAACTTATATTTTTAAATTGATGGCTCACTAGCTTGATTTGTTTAAGTATTTTATTGCCGCTAACGCCGCGATTGCGCCTTGGCCAACGGCAATTGTAAGTTGTTTAAAGGGCATATCGGTGACATCGCCTGCGGCAAAAATTCCAGGAAGAGAAGTCTCGCATTTGCTATTGATTTTTATTTCCCCGTATTCATTTTTATCAACAATATTAATGAAATCACTTACTGGCGTCATACCGATATGAATGAAAACTCCTTCAATATCAATTTTTTTAATTGAGTTAAGAGATAAATCTTTGTATTCCAACCCAGTGACAAATTCATCGCCAATAAATTTTTGAGTCAATGCATTATAAATTACTTTAACATTAGGCAATAATTTTAATCTATCAATAAGTATTTTATCGCCTTTAAATTCTGGATTTTTATTTAGAGCCACAACTTCTTTAGCAATTGATGAAAGCATAATGATAGATTCCAGCGCTGAATTGCCGCCGCCAATAACCGCCACTTTTTTACCTTTAAATAAAGGGCCATCACAAACAGTGCAGTAAGTTAAACCTTTATTTCTAAACTTACTTTCTCCTTCAATATTAAGTGCTTTAGGTTTGACACCTGTGGCAATTATAATTGTTTTTGTTCTGTATTCTATTCCCTCACCTTCTTTCTCTGTTTCTATTAAAAATTCATCGCCATCTTTTTTAATATTTCTAACCTTCACTCCTTCATCAATACTTACACCATAATTATCTAATTGCTTTCTAAAAATTTTAGATAATTCTAAACCGGAAATTTTTTCTATTCCCGGATAATTTTCTATTGCTAGAGAGTTTAACACCTCACCGCCAAATTCTTCACAAATAAGCTTTAATTTCAAATTATTTCTTGCAGCATAAATACCAGCCGTGACACCGCTAGGACCGCCGCCAATGATTATTAAATCAAGCATATCTAATTTCTAAAATAACTTATAATCTTAAAATGGCTAATACCGTAAATAAAAATTAATAAATATTGTTCAATAAAAATTTTAAAAAATTTATTAAGCTTCTTCTTGACTCGATATTAAAAATGAAAAAAACTCTAAAAATAAGCGCTTATTGTTTTATCTTTAATAATTCCATAAGCCGGGGTTTATCAAAACCAATTACAATTTCGCCATTAATATCAATAACCGGCACACCCATTTGTTTTGATTTTTTAAACATTTCTTCTCTCTTTTCTTCATCATCGGCAACATTATACTCAATATATTTAAATCCTTCCTCTTCTAGAAATTTTTTAGCTAAATGACAGTAAGGACAGGAAGGAGTTGAATAAATTATTATTTGCATAAAATTTATTTTAATAAAATTTATAAAGATTGAAGATATTTTTATTTTATCAATAACAAAATAGCAAATCAAGGTACTAAATACTAAAAGAGAACATTGGTAAAACTTTTAGCACTAAAAAACAGAGTGTTTTATTTTGAATTTTGGATTACTATATTACTATGAAGTAAAAATAAGTATCGATACCAATCGATACTTTTTCTCATTTTATTAATTTACATTTACTTCCACTGGCGTTCCATTTTTAACATATTCATAATTTTCATTTTTATTATTTGGAAATAACCATAAAAATAAAATTTTAGCGTCTTCTTCGAATAATCTCACACAACCGTGGCTAGCTGGATAACCAGGCAATTCTCCGCCATGAATCCATGTTACAATCCATTGTCCATTATAAAAACCGATATGGAAGGCAATGGCCCATGGCATTTTGATTGGTCTCCCCTTTTTATCTTTATAGAGGCTAGATTTATGATTTACTTCTTTGGCAAAAATTTTAAATTTACCTATTGGTGTTGGATGTTTTTCGGTACCAGAAGAAATTGGAAAGTGCATCTTCAAATTGCCTCTTTCATAAGCGCCGAGAAATTGATTTTTTATTGAAATCAAAATATATTTTTCGTATTGTTCAGCTTCCAAATATCTTTGAGGCAACGGCGACCATTGTATACCCTTCTCAAAGTTTAGAGGAATTTTTATAAAATTCTGCAACCAAAAATTTTTTTCATCAACTCTATTTACCCTGCAAATCGCTCGAACCATTAATTTATGTTTATAAATTCCTTCTAAATCGTTCTTATTTACTTTCACATAAATAAAATCGTCGTCCGCGCTTACAACTTCCCATGCATTTATTTTACTTTCTAAAAAATTCAAAAGAGCACATATTATAATTATAAAAGAACAAATATTATTTTTCACTTTTTATCCTCCTTTTTACTATTTAAAACAATTTAATAACTTGTATTAAATTTATTAAATTTAAAATTTAATAGTAGCAAAATATTAAATTTCACTAAAATTAAATTTTATTAAACTGCTTCAATAAACTTTATTTCAGGAAATTTATCTTTAAGTTCTGCTTCAACAATAGTTTTTAAGGTAATCTTGGAAAAAGGACAATAAGAACAAGTGCCTTCTAGTTTCAATTTAAGAATCCCTTTCTTTGAATTAAAAGAAACAAATTCCAAATCGCCGCCGTCTTTCTTAAGTATTGGTTTTATTTTTCCTAAAAACTTCTTTATTTCATCTTCTAAATTATTACTCTTCATAATAAAAAATTTGAATATTTATTTGCCATTCTCTTTAATGATTTCCAATTTTTAGAATTGATAAAAATTATTTCCTTTGTCTACTTAAATAATTTTTAACCGCTGCTTTAAACGCTTGATCAGCTAAAACAGAACAATGAATTTTAATAGCGGGCAAACCCCCTAATCTTTTTACAACATCTTGCGGCGTAATCTTTAATGCTTCATTTATCTCCATACCGCCATTTTCTGTAACCATTACGGAAAACATTGAAGTAGAAGCAATTGCCGTTGCACAACCAAAAGTTTTCCATTTTAAATCTTTTATTTTATTTGTTTTTTTATCTACTTTAATCCACATCCTCATTACATCTCCACAAGCAGGCGAACCAACTATCCCTTCGGCATCAAACTCCCCCTTTTTAGGTTCCCTATCCAAAAAATTGCGCGGATGGAAAAAATGATCTTTTACGATAGCAGAATAAACCCAATTCTGACTAACGTCTTTACTAACAACATCACCAATTATTTTTTTCTTTTTTTTGCTTTTTTTAATCATAAAAATTTTAGAAAATTTTATTTTTTAGCGGTTATAGCGGATATTGATCTTAATCTCTCAATAATGCCTGGCAAAACTTTTAGAACATAATCGATTTCTTTTTTATTAGTGAATTTTCCTAAAGTGAATCTAATGCTGCTATGAGCAACTTCTTTTGCCTCTGCTTTGCCTAAAGCCATTATAACATGGGACGGTTCCAAACTCTTTGAATTACATGCCGAACCGGTTGAAGCGCAAATACCATAATCATCAAGCATTAAAATAACCGATTCGCCTTCCACTCCTAAAATAGAAACATTTATATTATTAGGCAACCTTTTAATTGCGTGCCCATTTAAAATACTCTGAGGAATTAATTTCAAAATTTTCTTTATAAAATAATCGCGTAGCTTAGTTAATCTTTTGACTTCAAATTTTTTATTCTTTTCTACCAATTCTAAAGCTTTTGCTAAACCAACTATTAAAGGAAGGTTTTCAGTACCCGACCTTAAATTAAATTCCTGGCCGCCACCATAAATAAGTGGTTCTAATTTTACTCCTGATTTTTTGTACAGAATAGCTATTTGTTTTGGTCCATAAATTTTACTGCCATTTAAAGTCATTAAATCAACTCCTAAATTTTTAACATTCAAATCTAAGAAACCTGCGGCTTGACAAGCATCAGTGTGAAAAAGAGGCAAAGTCTTCCTCTCGTTTTGCATTTTGAATTTAAAATCACTGATTATTTTTGCAATTTCCAAAATTGGTTGAATTGTGCCAATTTCATTATTAGCATACATAATAGAAACCAAAATTGTATCTTTTCTTAACGACTTAGCTAATTTTTCCAAATTAACAATGCCATCTTTGTCAACATCTAAATAAGTAATTTCAAAACCCTCTTTTTCTAACACCTCGCAAGGTCTTAAAATTGCATGATGTTCAATTTTTGAAACAATAATATGTTTGCCATAATCTTTATATTTATGCGCCACTCCAAAAATTGCCAAATTATCGCTTTCGGTTCCTCCGGCAGTAAAAATTACTTCGTCTGTCCCACAATTTAAAATTTTAGCAATTCTGCTTCTAGCATTATCTATGGCTTCTCTAGCCATTCTACCTAAAGAATGTAAACTTGAAGGATTGCCGTATATCTCTGACCAATATTTTTCCATTTCTTTTTTAACCTCAATGGCAACTGGAGTAGTAGCGGCATAATCCATATAAATTATTTTTTTAATTTTATTCTTGTCCATAAATTTAACTTTAAATTACGTAATTTTTAAAATTAATATTTAAGTATAACATCATGGTTATTTCAGTCAAATTATACAAATTATAAAATAAATTTAAATCCTAAGTTATTCAAAACTCTATCTTACTTTGTCTTGCACAAAAGTTAGAACTATATTATTCTATTAATATTGCTTATGCTCACAAATAATAATATAAAAATAATTTTTATGGGTACGCCGGAATTTGCCATTCCAAGTCTTAAATCACTTTTAGAAAATAATTATAAAATTATTGCAGTAATTACAGCACCGGATAAAGCTGTTGGCAGAAAACAAATTCTTAAATCGCCGCCAGTGAAAATTGAAGCTGAAAAAAATAATATTTTGGTTCTGCAACCAGAAAGAATTAGAGAACAAAAATGGATAGAAAAAATCAAAGAATTAAATCCAGATTTAATAGTTGTTTGTGCCTACGGCCAAATTATTCCCAAAGAAATCTTTAATATTCCCAAATTCGGTTCAATAAATATCCACCCCTCCCTTTTACCAAAATATCGCGGCGCTTCTCCCATCCAATACACAATTTTAAATAACGAAACAGAAACTGGCGTTACACTAATACTTCTTGATGAAGAAATAGACCACGGACCGATACTCTCAAGTGCCAAATACCAAATTCCAAATTCCAAAATCACCTATGTTGAACTAAACCGAAAATTGGCAGAATTAGGAGCGCAACTTTTGATTGAGACTTTGCCAAAATGGCTAAACAAAGAAATCATTCCGCAAGAACAAAATCACCGACAAGCGACTTTTACCAAAATTATTAAAAAAGAAGATGGAAAAATTGATTGGAGTGAATCAGCTGAAAAAATTGACGCTAAAATTCGCGCTTTCAACCCTTGGCCTGGCGCTTATTCAATATTAGATGGGAAAATTTTAAAAATTTTAGAAGGTGAAGCAATTAAAGAAATGGATAAATCTCTAGAAAATCTTCCACTCGGCACAATTTTTAAAGCCAACAATGATATTTTAATTAAATGCGGCTCCGGCGCTTTAAAAATAAAAAATCTTCAATTAGAAGGCAAGAAGCCGATGAACATAAAAACCTTCCTTAATGGTTATTCAAGATTTATCGGTTCGACTCTCAAATAACAAAGAATCGTTAATTACATAGGTTAATTTTTTTTATTCTAACTCCTAAACGCTATCTTAACTCTCCCTCACCGATCACTCCAAAATAAGGATTAAACAAATAAACTTCTGAAAAGTCTTCGCCTAAACTATATCTCTTTTTCAATACTTTAGCCGGATTAAAAAACCATTCGCCAGTCTTTCCCCTATTCAATAAATCAAAACCATAAATTCTTGAATAACTTATTTCTCTCCATGCCCAAGGAGCCATGGCGGCATTACTAACACCGTCATCGCCCTTAAAAGCTGCGCCTACTTTCCCAAAATTTTTCAGTATTTTCACCTTTTGATTACCGACCTTCGCTTCAATTGAAAAATCGTTAAAGGCATCAAAAGAACCATATATTTGTTCATCGTTTTTAACTGCTCTAACCCAAAATTCGTCAAATATATTCAAAAGATTATAATCAAGAATTTGTTGAATCTGTGGATTTATATCCAAATTGACGTTTATCTTTTCCTCATTTTTGTCAGTATTTCTAATCTTATAAACAACATATCTTTTATTGTCATCATTATTTAGCCAAACATTCAAACCATGACCTTTGGCGTCAATATAAATAACAGGATGAGAACCTTCTAATTTAAATGTTTTATATTCCGAAAAAAATATATTATTTTCAGACCTAAAAAGATTAAACAAATTATGACTAAAAATATCAATATATTCCACACTATCAGTGGTAACTGGCTCAACGCCTTTTCTTATAACCACTATCATACCTTCTAAATCATTTTCATGCGACATTTGACTCATTTTAACTATTTGAGTTGGATCTAAATAAGCTATCAATAATTTTACAAATTTTAAAAGTGTTTTACTTATAATACCGCCTTTCCAATCTCTAGGATGAAAAATAGAATAGTTTATAAAATAGTGAGTTTCTGTTTCCAGTACAGAATAATAAACATAAGGCTTTAAGGAATTTTTAAATTTATCAAGATTTTCCCAGTTATTATCACCACGCCAATCGCCGTCATAATTGAAATTAGTAATTAAATCAGAAAAACCATCTCCTTCTATCTCCTGATATAAAATAGGCGCAAATTTTTCAGCAATACGCAGATATTTATCGTTCTTTTGAACTAAATCAATTTGTTGTAAATCATTGATCTTCTCGCTCTTGCCAAAACTGATAGTAAAAGCGAAAAGATTACCAATAGAAAAAATGGTAAAATTTAAAATAAATAACCATAGCATCCATCTTGGCGCTTTATATTTAAAAATTTTATTGCTCTCAATATATCTTCTAAAAATTTTTATTCTTTTATTTATAACTTTTATAAAATTCATATTCAATTAATTCCGATTAAACATTTTACCTTAACCGCTGAAAAACTGATTACTTTTTCTCCTCTGTTTTATCGCCTATTTCTAGAAGTTTATTTGATCTCTCGGCTAAAAATGATAATCTCTTTTCAGAATCTTCAAAAGAAGATTTAGCATCATTTAAATGTTTGCCTAATTTTTGAAAAGATATTGCAAGCTTTTGGGCATCTTGAACAATTTGTCCAAGTTTTTTTAAAATTGCCTGCGTTTGTTTGCTAACTTGGAGATCTCTAAACCAATGCCTAATGGCAGCAATATGCAATCTTAAAGTATTAGGCGAGGTAGCAATAACTCTACGTTTAAAAGCGTAATCCGACAAATCTACTTCTTTTATAGTATTAATAATTTCATAATAAATCGCTTCGGCTGGAATAAACATTAGAGCAACTTCGACTGTTCCTTCGGCTGGCAAAATATATTTTGTGGCAATAGAATCAATATGTCTTTTTACATCTTCAATAAACATTTTTTTATAAGTTATTTCTGATTTTTCATTTTCGGCTTCTATCATTTTTTGGAAATTCTCAACTGGAAATTTGGCATCTATGGGCAGTAATAAATCATTTGGTAATTTTACCACAAAATCAACTGCTTCTCCACTTTTAAAATAATATTGTTTAATATAAACATCTTCGCCAAGATATTCTTTTAGCAAATTATCTAATGAAATTTCTCCCCAGCCGCCGCGCAGCTTTGGCGATTTAAAAATATTCTGAAAAGAAGAAACTTCTTTAACCGAATCTTGAACCTGTTTTAAATTCTCGCTAATCTTAGACATTCCAGTAGAAAAATCGTGAATTTGACGGTACATTGCCTGTGAAGAATTATGAATAGTTTCCCTATTTTCTTTTAAAGCTTTATTCACTTGATCAGTAACAGAATTCAATTGGTCTAAAACCGTCTTTAAAATTTTTCCTTCAAACTCAGAAAAACGACTATTTAATAAATCGACTCTATTACTCTTGACACTTTCACGGGATAAAAAATAAATAATCAAAATAGCTATTAATGCTAATAAGCCAACAATATAATAATTAATCATACTTTATATTTATATTTTAGCATAAAATTTTTAAAAAATATAGAAAGGGCCCGAAAGAGCCCTCTTTTTTACTTTTTCTCTACTTCTCTACAGCTCTACAGCAGCTTTAAAAGCTTTTAACCTCTCCTTCTCTTCCTCGCATTCCTCATTATTATGAGGAATGTCGGTGTAACCAAAGCAAGAATTAGGGTCCCACGCTTTTATTAACTTTCCACACTTTTCACAAAAAAAATTTTCATCTTCTTGTTGATAAATATCATAAC
>JBBIUM010000032.1:0-8268 GCA_037440245.1 Candidatus Yanofskyibacteriota bacterium
GAAGATTGCTCGGCCAAAATTCTCAAGCCATCACTTAAAGAAACACCAGCGCTAACCAAAAGCGCTAAGTAGCGAGCAAAAAACATTTTCTCAACAAGAGGAACGCCAACAAACTTTTGAACCCAATTGATTATCTCCTTTAAAAAATTTAACTGACCGCCATTGCCGTTTTTATTTTCTTTTCTCGTCAATGTTTTTGCTGAAATTAAAAACAAACCCTCTTTTTGTAAAAGACGAACTAATTCTTGTTCATTGGAAACTTCTTTTTCGCCACTAACTTCGCTTCCGTCAATTTTTTTAGCTCTATAAGAAAATAGCATAATAATAAAAAACTGAAAGCTTAAATCTATAAAATCCAAATTATTTCAAAATCCAAACTAAATAAAACTCAAAAGTCAAAAATCGATTGTCCAAAACTAAAACATTTTTAATTTATAAAACTGATTTTATTCCGCTGTAACTCTAAAAACTTCTTCCAGTGATGTTATCCCCTGAACGGCTTTCATAAATCCGTCTTCAATCATTGTAACCATTCCTTCTGCTTCTGCTTCATTTTGGATAGCGTCAATTGTTGGATTCTTTTCAATCAAATCTCTAATTTTAGGTGTAACTTCAAAAACTTCGTGAATTCCAATTCTTCCTTTATAGCCGTCAGGACATTCACTTGATGGTTTCGGCCTATAAAAAGTAATGTCTTCCCAATCGGCAGATTGATCAATAATTTTCTCCCTTTTCATTACTTGAAGAATTTTGTTCATATTAAATCTCTTCTTTAAATTGGCAATTTCGGCTTTTGTTAAATTATGCTTTTCTTTCTCAGCACATAAAGTTCTAACTAACCTTTGAGCAATGACAACATTTAATGTTGAAGAAATTAAAAAAGGTTCCACTTTCATATCAATTAACCGCGGAACGGCGCCGGCAGCATTATTAGTATGAAGTGTAGATAAAACTAAATGGCCAGTTAGAGCAGCATTAATCGCCAAATTGGCTGTTTCGCTATCTCTAATTTCACCAACCATTATTATATCAGGGTCCTGCCTTAATAAAGAACGCAAACCATTGGCAAATGTTAAACCAATTTTAGGATTAACTTGGGTTTGATTAATTCGAAGAATTTGATACTCAATAGGATCTTCAATTGTGCATATATTTACTTCGGGCGTATTTAAAATATCTAAAATAGTATATAAAGTAGTTGTTTTACCGCAGCCAGTTGGTCCTGTTGCCAAAATCATCCCATAAGGTCTCCTGATATTCCGATGGATTATCTCCAATCCTTCGTCATGAAAACCTAATGTTTCAAGAGTAAAACCTTTAGAATCCTCCGGCAAAAGCCTCATAACAATTTTTTCGCCGCTATAAACGGGGATAATAGAAACTCTAAAAGATATTTTATATTCTTCTGTTTCTATTTTAAACCTACCATCTTGAGGCAATCTATGTTCATCAAGTTTCAAATTTGAAAGCACTTTGATTCTAGCTACAATACCTGAATGAACTTTTTTAGGCAAAATCATTGCATCATGTAAAATTCCATCAATACGATATCTAACAACAATTTCTTTTTCCATTGGTTCAATATGAATGTCAGATGCCTTTCTTAAAATTGCATGTTTAAGTAAAGTGTCAACAATTTTCACTATAGGAAGCTCTTTAGCAATTTTTTCCAAATCTTTTAATTCTAAAGCGCC
Organism: Candidatus Yanofskyibacteriota bacterium; assembly: GCA_037440245.1. GTDB lineage: Bacteria > Patescibacteriota > Minisyncoccia > JBBIUM01 > JBBIUM01 > JBBIUM01. The sequence goes on from JBBIUM010000032.1 coordinate 1,695, forward strand.
TGCTGTTGCTTGTTCGCTAATAGTAGGCAAGATATCTTTTGTAATTTCTTCTGTTTCAGATCTTATAATTTCCCCAAATTCCTGCTCTAAACTTTCCTGATATTGTTTTAAAAGATTAATAATTGATTGTTTATTAGTAATATAGACAATAAGATTTAAATGAGTCCGGCGTCTAATAAAATCTAAAATTTGTAAATTCTCTGGATTAAGCATAGCTATATACAAATTGTTATTTTCTTTTTTAAAAGCTACTACCGAGTATTGACGCGCTATAGATTCAGGAATGTAATTTAAAATTTTTAAATCAATTTTTTCTTTGCTTAAATCAATAAATTGCAATCCCAAAATATAAGCTTTTAATTTTAATAAATCTTCTTCTTTTATAAGATTTTTGGAAATTAAAATTTCTTCAATACTTTTATTCTCTTTTCTTGCCTGGATTTCAGCCTTCTTAAAATCCTTTTCAGTTATTAATTTTTTATCAAGCATAAAAGCTTTAAGTTGTTGGGGGTCCATAAATTTAGCAAGATTTAAAAATAATAAATGGGATTGTCGTGAATTAAATTTATTTTTGTATTTCCCCTATTGATTATTTGATAACCTTTTTTATCTTATCTAAAATTTCTTCTAATTTGTAATTTGCCTTAACAAGATAAGTTTCTGCTCCCAACTCTAAAGCTTTTTCAATATCAGCGCTCCCTTCTAGATTAGTTAAAACTATAACGGGTATATTTTTTGTTTTATAATTGTCTTTAATTGTTTTTAAGACCTCAAAACCATCTTTTTTCGGCAAAATCAAATCCAAAAGAATTAAATGAGGAGTGTGGCTGACTAAAATATTTAATGCTTCTTCCCCATCAAAAGCATTTAAAACATTGTAACCTTTTTCTTTTAATAAATCAGAAAGGATCTTCTGTAAATGCCTATCATCTTCAACTATGAGTATTGAATATTGAATAGCTGTCATAGGTGTTGTAAATTAATATTAATAAATTTATAATTATGGCTTTCCGACCTCTTCGACAACGAAATGGCTGAAAACCCTAAATTATTAAAATCCGAATTATACCGAACGAAACTCAAAACTCAAATGTCAAAATTCAAAACTCCAACTTAAAACCTTAAAACTTATTTTCAATTTTTAATTTCTAAACATTGTTATTAAAATCCAAATTATTTCAAGCTCAGAACTAATAAAATCAAAATTGTCCCAAAGAAAACGAAAAATCAAAAATCAAATTAACTATTTTTAATAAAATATTTTTAACGCTTTATTTTTTTTATTTTTGTAACCAATGGCAAAGAGAACCAAAAAATGCTTCCTTTACCTTCTTGGGATTTGAAGTCAATTTTTCCCCCTAATTTTTCGATAATCATTTTCGAAATAAATAAACCTAAACCAATTCCTTCTGTCCTATATTTCATAACATTATCGGCCCTGTAAAACTTTCTAAAAATATATTTTTGTTGAGCTAAGGGTATGCCAATGCCTTTATCTTCCACATAAACAACACCTTCATGATCATTATGTTTAATCCTGATTAATACGGTACCTCCTTCAAATGAATATTTAACAGCATTATCAATTAAATTTTTTAAAACTATTTTCACTTTATCAGGGTCGCTTAAAACAGGATAACCATCATCTTCAAATTCAAATTTTAATTTAATTTTTCTTTCTTCAACCAAAGGTTGTAAATTTTTAACAACCTCTTCTACTACTTCTTTTAAATCAACAGTACTTTTTTTAAAATAAAAATCATTATTTTCCCAGCGAGAAATATCCAAGAGTTCATTTATTAAATCTATCATCTTTGAAACATTTCGCTCAATAATTTTTAAATACTCCACCTCCATTATACTTACACTCCCTTCTTTAATTTTTTTCAATAACATTTCTACTGGCCATTTAATTAAATTTAGCGGAGAACGTAATTCATGAGAAACAACAGAAACAAACTCAGATTGTATATGATTAATTTCAATAATCCTATTAAAACTGCTCGTAACAAGATAAGCAATGATGAGAAAAAAAGCAGCAATAACGCTAACAATTAAAACAATCAAATCAGGTCCTAAGGAATTGCTCCCAAATAAATAAACCGAAATCATAGCCGCTATAATAACAATACCATTCAAAACAAAAAGAAAAACAGGACAGAACCATAAATAAACGCTATGGCTTTTGCAAACTAAAAAATTCTTTTTATTTATCCGATGAAGAGAAATAGACATAAATAATCAATCTCACAATTCCCATTAGAATTTTTATAAAAATTTTCTTAGCTGACTAAGCTATAAAAATTCTAGCAATTAATTCTTTCTTTTCGAAATTCAATTATTATTATTATATCAAAAAATAAAAAACAATGCCAAAGCTTTGTTGTAAAATGGCCTAAAAACATCTAAAAACTTTGGTTTAATGATTAAAAAAACATAAAAATAATCTTCTTTACTAGCGCCTTCTTCTATTTAAATTTTCTATTTAAATTTCAAATTTTTATTTCAAATTTTTATTTCAAACCGCTTTCTCTTTATCAACACTTTATTCACGATCGTGAAATAAGTGTTGATAAGGAAAAAATCAGGGGAAGTCAAATAAAAAGAGGGAAGCCTAAAAAATGAAAAATGATAAGCGCTTACAAATAAAAAATTCAATCTAAGTTGTTTACTCTTTAAATCATTCAACCAATACCTTTTAGACGTTTAGTTAATCTTTCAGAGATACTCAATCACTTAAAAGTGTTCAGGACTATTGTAATCAAAAGAAGCTTTAATTTGACTTTTTTATAAAAAAATAATTTAATTAAATATCACCTTAAAAATTAAAAAAGGAGGATGATAAAAATGAATAAAATGAATAAAAAGAAAAAAATTATTGAAAAAGTTAAAGGAATAATTTGTAGAAAACGGCTAATTCTAGAAAAAAAACTGGATAGAAAAGTTTATAAAAAAGTTAAAAAAGAAAAATGGAATAAATTTACCGCTGAAGAAAAAATAAATTATATCTTCAGTTTTCTCAATGATGAAATTAAAGCCGTCAATGAATATTACTATAATGAAATAAAAAACGTTTTAAGAGAAGAGGCAAAAAAAATCCCAACGGAACTTTTTGAGATGAACGCGGTTAATTATGATAAAAATGATAAAATTTTTTTTATAAAATTAAAATATTTAGTTATAGGCATCTTAAATTTTGATTCTTCGAATACAGCAAAATTTCAGGGCGTTAAAGGGATAATAATTAATCAAAAAGGAGAATTGAAGATAATCGGCTATCGAATAGCAATCACCAAAGAAAATGAGAAATACTGTTCCAAACTCCTACCCTGTGCAGAAGATATTGAAGAGTTTAATAATCCAGCTATTTTATTAAACAAAAAAAACGTAACAATTTTATTAAAAAATCTCAAAAATTATATTCCTCATCACGATCACAAAAAAACATAAATGTCCATTATAAAAATGGACATTTTTAATTCTTATTATTTATTGCTTAAAAATTATCTACTTAAAAATTATCATCAAAAACCTATCCAAATAGTTCTAGGCAATTTACAAACTTTTATTTTTATTTTAATATAATTACTTCTGTCTATGGATAATTTTAAAAACAAAAAAGTTTTAATAATGGGTTTAGGAATAAACGGCGGCGGCGTTGGTGCTACTAAATTTTTTGCTAGAAATAAAGCAAATGTTTTAGTTACTGATTTAAAGACGGAAAAATTCCTTGAAAATTCGCTAAAACAACTTAAGAAATTCAAAAATATAAAATACGCTTTAGGAAGACACAGAATCGCTGACTTTAAAAATTCCGATCTAATAATTAAAAATCCAGCCGTGCCTAATAATTCTCAATTTATTAAAATCGCTCAAAAAAATAAAATACCAATAGATACCGACATTGGTCTATTTTTTCAGTTATGCCCCTCTAAAAAAATAATTGGCATAACAGGAACAAAGGGCAAATCAACTACTGCCACTTTAATCTATCACTTTTTAAAGAAAGCCGGCTATAAAGTTATTTTAGGAGGCAATATAGGAAAATCTGTTTTAGAAATATTGCCAAAGATAAAAGAAGATACAATTGTAGTTTTAGAACTTTCCAGTTTTAATCTTGAAGGATTAAAACAACACAAAATATCACCACCTATTGCTTTGATAACTAATATTTTCCCCGATCATTTGAATCGTTATAAGAATTTTAAAAAATATATTGAAGCAAAAAAAATAATATTCAAATTTCAAAATAAAAATGATTGGCTAATTTTAAACAAAAATGACTCAATTGTTAAAAATCTTAAAAAAGAAACCAAATCTAAAATATTATTTTTCTCTTCAAAAATAAGAAAAATTTTCCAAAAAACAAATGCAGTAATTCATCCTGTAAACTTAAATGCAGCAACAACAATAGCGCAAAAAATTTTTAAAATAAAAAACAAAGTGATCCAAAAAGCACTATTAGATTTTAAAGGATTAAAAGGCAGAATGGAATTTATAAAAAAATGGAAAGGAGTAAAAATTTATAATGATACAACAGCCACCAATCCTGGGGCAACTTTAAATAATCTAAGTCTCTTTCCAAAACAAAAGCTTATTCTTATTTGCGGCGGCGAAAATAAAAACTTAAATTTTAAACAATTAGCAAAGGCAATTATTAGAAAGGTTGCTTTATTAATTTTAATTCCCGGCTCAGCCACAGAACAATTAAAAAAAGAGTTTAAAAAGATAAAACCAACTTATCAATTTATTGAAACTTTAAATTTAAAATCAGCTATCCTAAAAGCGAAAAAAAATGCCCAAAATACGGATGTCATTCTTTTTTCGCCAGCTGCCGCTAGTTTTAATCAGTTTAAAAATGAATTTGACCGAGGTAAAAAATTTGAAAGTTTAGTAAAAAAGTATTTTAAATAAAAAAATGAAAATATTTAATGTGAAACTATTTAGCCATTCATTAAAAGAAATTAATTTAAGCTTTTAAATTAATAATTATTTCTTATGAAATTTTTTGTGAATTTCTTTAAGATGAGAATCTGTAATATGAGTATAAATTTGAGTAGTGCTGATTGAGGAATGACCTAACAATGCCTGAACTGAACGCAAATCGGCGCCATTTTGAAGGAGATTTGTTGCAAAAGAATGACGCAAAACATGAGGAGTTACTCTTTTACCAACAATGCCTGCCTTTATGCTGTATTTTTTAACCAATCTTTGAACGCTTCTTGGCGTTATTCTTAAATTATCGTATTTTGAAAAAGCTTTTTTATAATTTTTACCAATGGCTATAAAAAGTGCCGGATCAACATCTTTTCTTTTCTCTAAATACTTTTTAAGATAATATTTAGCATCATCAGAAAGAAAAACTACACGAACCTTCCCTCCTTTACCTCTTACAGAAAATTCGCCTTTTTCTAAATCAACATCATCCCTATCCAAAGAACATAATTCCGAAATCCTTAAACCTGTAGAAAATAAAGTTTCCAAAATTGCCCTATCGCGTAATGATAATATTTCCTTGCCAGTTGGAGCGCTTAAAAATCTTAATAAATCGTCTTTTTCCAAAAAATCAACTTGTCTCATTTCCTGTTTTGATAATTCAATTTGTTCCGCCGGCAAACTTTTAATTCCTCTTTTAGCTAAATATTTTAAAAAAGCACGCAAGGCTATAACATAATAATTTTGAGTTATCTTTTTCAGCTCCTTTCCAGTTTCTGTTTTCTTCCTGTTTAAATAAATCCTGTACTTTCTGACTATTTCCAAATTTAAATCTTCAGGAGTAAATTCCTCATTGCTTAAATAATCTTTAGCCCAATTATAAAATTCCCGGAGATAGCGACCATAATTTTCGATTGTTTTTACTGCCGCACCTTTTTCCACCTCAAGATATTCTAAAAAATTATTAATCAAAGTTTTAATACTTACCATAAATAATTTATTCGCCTTATCTTAGTTTGACTTTATAATAAACTCAAATCATTTTATATTATACGCCGCACAATATTAATATTAATTATATCAAATTTTCAACAAAAATAAAAATACAAAAATCAAGAACCTAAAAATTGAAAAACTTTTAACGATACTTATTTTTATTTCTAAAAGCTGCCCAATATCAATATAATTTTCACTTCAGTTACTTTTATATTATTTATTTAAATTAAATACAAATATTGACTTTTTAAAACAAGACTGATACAATAGAAAAGTTAATAATAAAAAAGGAGGATAAAATATGCCTAATATGTTTAATTTTGAAAAACTAAAAAAAGGAGTTAAAGAGGCCGAAAATATAGAAAGTGTCAAAGCGCGAATTGGCCTAGAAGAAACTAAAAAAGCAATTCAATCCTTAGAAAAAATGTTTAATAATCCTTATGAAGAAGAGATTATCGACTTAATGTTACAGTTAAAGAATAAACAATCTCCAAAAGAAAAGGACTCCATAAAAAAACAAATAGAAGAGCTAAAACGGAAGGCAGAAGAGGAAAAAAGAAAAATTGCAGAAAAATATGGCATCTGACTCCTACTCATTTAAGAAATTCACGGATTAAGACATTGGCTTTTCTAAAATTAGAAA
>JBBIUM010000033.1:0-7870 GCA_037440245.1 Candidatus Yanofskyibacteriota bacterium
CCTGCGAATTTTCCCCAAATTCGCCTACGGCGAACTTCTCTTAATCGCATATGTTCATTTCAATCGCTCGGGCGCCTTAGAAGTAGATTTGATAATTTTTCTACAATTTTTGCTGAAATGCTTTCGGTTATGCCTTGTTCCACTTAAATTGTGTTTTCCAACAATTTCGCATATACTGAATATGAATATGCTATCCTAAATTTTAGGCCGAACGAAAGCTTTATAAATATATAATCACTTCTTAGTAATTATGGCAAAGAAATATCCACAACCCAAACAAATACCTGAAAAAATTGAACAAGAAGAAAGAAAAATTATTGAAATCAAAACTATAGAGAATTTACTTACCCCAGAACAAATTCAAGATTACCTTAAAGAATGGAATCTGTACAAATCTAGGGAGAAACTAAAACCTATAGATCATAATGAAGTGAATAAAATTAATCCTGATCATGTAGTTATTAGCGATGTTTGGCAGTATAAGAATTATCCTATTTTCAGAGCAGAAGTTCTTCGAGATAAATTATCTTGGATTCCAATGGATCCACCACAACCAATTTGGCATGAATATCATTATTGGCAAGTATTTGAACAAATTGCACAAGCTGTAAGAAAAAAATTGGTTTCTACAGGAAAAGCCAAAACCCCGATTACTTACATTGATTTAAAGAAACCAATATATTTTGGTCAAAGAATTTCAGTAGAGCTAATTCCAGAAATAAAAACAAGAAAGACAAAGGATGGACCACTTACAATTGAAGATCATTATGCCACTTTCTATAAAGCCAGCGGAGAACCAACAGGTAGAATGTATGTTAAGATTATAGGAACACTAAGAGATTATGAAGTTTTCTATATAAAGTTGGTAAGAGGCGAAAAAGTTGAAGATCAATTGCTAAGTTTGTTGATAAGACAAAAAAGAAAGTTAGATAATATAGGAAGACAGCCAAAAACAGGATTTGATGATTTAATAAAGAAAATCAAGTCTCAAGAATACGATGAAAAATTTCTAAACGAATTAAAAGATTATTTTTCTTTATGGTAAGTAGTTCGAGACCTAAATTTTCCGTTCATCTCAGTCGTTTCAGTACTATCGCACTCGCACAACAGTGATTAATAGGGTTTTGTTGCCTTCGGCAAGTTACCCCAAATTTCAGCTACGCTGAAACTTCTCTTAATCGCATATGTCAGGCGTAATAAAAAGCGCAATTTTATTTTTATGAAAAAAGAATCCATTAAAAAAGAAATAAATATCGAACAAGAACCGCGATGTCAGAAATGCCATAGAGTAATGTTTGAAGCTACTACCTATTTCTTTCCGGAAAGCCACACTCCGCGTCGTATAGATGTACCATATTTTACTTGCCCAACAGATAAAATGGCGAAATTAAATATTGAGAAATTAAAAAAGATGAATCTCGCAATTACAATTACTGACAAGGTAGTGGACGATATTAAAAAATTCAGAAAGAAAAATTATATTTCAGATTGCAGGAATAATTGTGCCCTACGTCCCCCAACACCGAGTAAGCGAGAAAAGGCTCGGCTTGCTATTTCTCCAAATTCGCTTTTCTTCGTTGGACGGTAATTTCAGAAAAAGTGTGATAAAATAGCCTTAGGTCAAGTAACAAATTAATTCAATAAATCCAAAAAACGAACTTCGCATACTCGCAAAACGTTATACGGCAAAACGTTATACGCAAGATTTTTTAAAATTGAAAGGCGACACAAAAATTTTTGTAAAATTGTTTTAGTGAACCTGCCTCAAATACAAATAATTTTGCACTTGACTATAGGGCAACCGAGAATATCAAAGTTTTATTAATAAAAATTTCACTTTCTCTAATAAGTCCGAATTCTTAATTTAGATTGGATCCCTGCAGCGGCGTTGGAACGATAAATAGTTTTATAAAATTAAAAAATATTTTAGCAATCTTAAGTAAGCCAAAATAAAAATTAATTTAATATTAAATACCTAACCATTCTTTTAAACTCTTTGGCCAGCCAACAAGAAAAAGTAAAGCCAACGGTGCTCCCCAATTAGCCCAGCGTTCAATAAAATCCCAGAATGGCTCGCCAACAATAGGACGTAGAAGCGCCGTCCAAAAACCCCAAAAACTCATCCAAAGGAGCGCTAGAGGAACTGGTTTAATAAGAATTAAAATTGCGAGGGCAACATCTATTAGACCAACAAGAAATAAAAGTTTGGTTGCAGTCTCTATATTTGAAATGCCAAATACCGAAAACCATCCAATCCAAACTTTTTTACCTTCTAAAGCAAAAACTCCATGACCGATAAACTCACCGGCAACCGCAATGCGAAGAACCCATTTAATAAATTCAATATTGGCCATAAACTCTTTATCTTAGTTAGTTTTTTAATCCATTAAAGAAAATTTAAAAAATTCTGACATCTGACATCAATTTAAGAAGACATCCATCGACCAAAAGAATGCCTTCTAATTTTTACCTTCATCTACTGAACAAATCGAGCATATCTCACAGAGTGTTTTGCCACTCTGAAATGCTAAAAGCGCTTTACGAAAAGGAAGAATTGAAAGAAAAAATCTCAAATCAGCAAGACGTCTTAACCACCAGCCAAATCGTCCAAAAAATCTATAATTGCCACTAAGCACTGCCGCCCAGCCTGGGCCAATTGGTATAGCATAAGATGGTTTCAAAGGATAATATTGACATTTTTCAACTGAAATTCCTAAAATCTTTCGCCGAATAACCTCAGCCACAAAATTTCCATCATAAATTGCAGTTTGAGCTAGACCGGCATAAGGAGTGGCAGCGGCATCGCCGATTATAAAAATATTTTGGAAATTTTTTGCTTGAAGCAATTTATCTACTATCACTCTTTCTTGTTTATCTTGCTCCAATCCTTGAATTTTATAAAAAAGATGATGAGGTTTAACACCGGCAGTCCATATAACGGTTTCGGTTTTCATTTGCATATCTTTAAGGTAAACTTTTTTCACTTCCCCTTCAGTAACTCTCCGATTAAGAAAAATATTGACGCCTAGGCTTTGAAGGCGTTTTCTTGCTTTTTCTGAAACCTCTTCTGGTAAAGTTGGAAGAAGACGAGAAGCCGCTTCAATTAAATCAATAGTTATAAGAGAAGGATTGAGTTGATGCTTTTTTGCAAGTTTGCGGGTATAAATTGCCAGTTCTCCGGCAAGTTCAACACCGCTTGCTCCTCCGCCAACAATAATAAAGTGAAGACGGCAAACATCTTCTTCTAAATCTTTATCAGAAATTTTACAAGTTTCGAACAATTCATGAAGATGCCTTCTAAGACGCAGCGCTTCGTTAATTGATTTAAAACCAAACGAATATTCTTTAAGACCAGGAATATTGAAATAAGTCGTTTCACTTCCCAATGCCAACACTAAAAAATTAAAAGAATAACGCGAACCAGAAATACCTTTTAACTCTCTTTGCTCTAGATTAGCTTCAATAATAGAATCTTCAACCACTTCCACTTTTTTACCTTCAAAAATATCTTGCAGTGGAATACAAACTTCAAGCGGCGATTTCCCAGTTACTATTCGATATAAGGCAGGATGATATTCAAAATGTGGCTTGTCACTAATAAGAATTATTTTTGAAGCAGGAAGATTTTTTTTCTCCAAATCTAGGGCAGTTCGGATACCTCCAAACCCTCCACCAACAATAATAATTTTGTTTTGCAATTCTTGAGTCATACCATTTTTGCTATCCAACGATATTGTCAGTAAAACGAAAATACTTTATTAAAACCCACTGCATTTTTCATTTTTCATTTTGCATTTTTCATTTTGATTTTTGAATTATCAAAGGTAGTTTTAAGTTTCGAGTTATAAATCAATAGAATAGAAATTGAAAATTAGAAATTAGAAATTTTAAATGGGTTTTGAATTTTATTACCGCCTATACTACAATTCTTTGTCTTTTTTATTCAGGAGCTGCGCCTTTTTGTGAAGCAACCTAGGACTATAATTCTTTGTCTTTTCTATTCCTTACAACAATCTATTAACTTCTGGACTAAATCGTTTAATTTCGACATTAAATCGCCTTTTCCTTCGTCATGAATATTAATTTTATTTTCTTTAATTTCCTTAACTTCGCCGATATCAATAACTTTTAAATTAATTCCCCAGAAAAGTGAGTATAATTCGTAGGCTTTTTTAAATAAATTTTCCGCCTCTTTTCTTTTATTTTGCGCATAATATTTTTGACCGACCTCAATCAGCCGCATTGTAGCCGCTAACAAATGTTTACTAACACACCAAATTTCGCCTTCTGGTTCTTTGACAATTTGTTTTAAAAGTTCCTTTCTTATTTCCCGAATTTTTGAAACAAAATCAAAATATTTTTCTTTACCAGTTTTCGCGCCAGTAAAAAAGAAATGCTCTTCTAAACTCACTAAATTCATTATGGCAATTGATAAATCTTCATCCGAAGATAAATCCATCTTTTGCTCTCTCTTTAGGCTCTCAATTTTTTCTAAAAGCTTATTTATTTTCTCTTGGTTTATCATATAAAAAATTTTAGGTTTTCTATTCAGCCTCTTTTACTTTTTATTTCAAAACGTCTTCTAATTTTATATTTTACTAAAAATCTTCTTCATATTCTACTTATTCTTATTCATACTACTTAATCTTAAAAACAAAAACTGTCTAATAAGATACTTAGTTTCTTCAGGTCCAAAAACTTGAATAGTATCAATACCTGTTTTAAAAACAGCCGCGTCATTACCCCCTTTATAAAGGGCGTCTCCTATATAAACAATATCCTTTTTCTTTAGCTGAGATATTTTTAAAAGTTGCATAATTCCATAAGACTTGTCGATGCCTTTTTTAGTAACATCAATAGAAGTCAAACCGCCAAGCCGTACCTCAAATTCCGGCAAATATTTCTCAAGCGCTCTTTTAAGTTGTGGTCTTATATCTTTTGTCTTGTTCCATTTCTCTTTTTCGGTTAGAGGCGCTTTTTGGCCAAGAGCAGAAAAAGTAATTTGGCTTTCACGGTCTTCAATAACTTTTCCGTAGGTTTTCTTTGGTTTCCTGTATTTAATATCAGCGAAAGCTTTCTCAATGGCGGTAACGATTTTATTTTTTTCTTTTGCGCTAAATTTATGTCGATAAACTTTTTGCCATTTTCCCTTATAAAATTTGTATAAACTTGCTCCTGATGTTGGAAGAATTAAAAGATTCCTAAATTGATTTTTACACTTTAAATAGTGAAGAAATTGATTTTGAAACTGTTTATAATTGCCGCCGCCCATTACCGCCAACAATTTATAGCGCAGAAGCTCACAAAGAATATTAACCATTTCATTATCAATATTGCTTTTGCTTTCAGTAAGAGTACCGTCAAGATCAAAGGCAATAATTTTTTTAGCAACCAACTTTCTTGCTTGTTGACTAAGATATATTGTTCTTCTTCCTCTATCCACTATAGATTTTTGTTTTTTATTTTGTTTTTCCTCTAACATTTGCATAATTTGAGAATCTTTATTAATTTTGACATCTCAATTGTCGCTACCCCAACCACTTTATCAGCCCCACCATAATAAACAAAAAGTTTGTCTCCTAAAAGCACATTACCACAAGGAAAAACAACATTTGGCACTTCCCCCACTTTTTCATAATTTGTCTGTGGCTCAAAAATAGGGTTATCAGTGCGACCAATAATTTTTATTGGATTTTTAAGATCTAAAAGCACTGCTCCTACTCGGTATATCCCTTCGTTGGAAACGCCATGATAAAGCATCACCCAGCCGTCTTTGGTTTTGATAGGCGGAGCGGCCGCTCCAACTTTTTTGCTGTCCCACCAACCGCGCCGCGGCGTGAGCCAACGATACTCTTCTAACTCCTGACTAGTTTGAAAAGATAAATCTGAGACAAATGCCAAATCAATGTCATCGCCGATTCTATGCACTAAAAGATATTTACCATTAAATTTTTCAGGAAAAAGAACGGCATCTTTATCGTCAAAATCATGAGGCGAAATAGCAATTGGTTTTGACCAATTCCATTTTTTATTTAAAAAATTTTCGACGGAAATTTTAGTCAAGGCCACTCGCGGCGGATTTTTACCATCAAAAGCGGTATAAAGCATATAAATATCTTTACCAATTTGGGTAAGGCGCGGGTCTTCACAACCGGAATTAGCATTAGGTTGAACTTTTTGTTCAAAAGGTTCTCGAGGAATATAAATTGGAGTCGGCAACCGATAATCAATTTTAAATCCATCACTGCTTTCCGCATAACCAATTACCGAAGTATTATCTTCCGACATTGCTCTATATAAAATTCTCACTTTACCTTTAAGATAAATCACCGCCGGATTAAAAGTGGCTTTTTTCTCCCAAAAATTTTGTTTTTGAGGAAGAATAATCGGGTTTTGCTTGGCTCTGATTAATGTTATAATTCTATCTTTCTTTTCTAATATATCTCCTAAAAGCGAAGAAAATTTAATTCGAGCCAGACAGCAAGTAGTATCGGCCGCGCCATAGTAGAGGAAAACCCAGTTATTCTTTATTATTGCTCCAGAAGGAAAAATTACATTAGGTACCATTCCGACGCGTTCATAATACTCTTCGGCCGAAAAAATTGGATAATCGGTTCGGGCAATAATTTTTAAAGGATTTTTAAAATCAAGAAGTGCTGCCTCTATAGAAAAAATTCGGTCGGCCGAAAAATAATTTCTAATATAAGAATAAAGAATCACCCAACCGTATTTGGTTTTCAGCGGCGGCGCCCCCACTTCAATTTGGTCTTGAGAATTTCGCTGCAGCGGCAAAGAGCACTGCTCTCCGCCAGAAGCGGAAAAATTTTTATACCACTCCTGCCAATAGGCTTCATCCCATAAGTCTTTCTCCTCATCAAAGGAAGCAAGGCAGATTTTTGCCGGCGGTTTATCGGTATGAACGGTTAAAATAGCCCAAATTTTGCCTCCTATTTTTTCAGGGAAAAGCGCCATTCCCTTGGCATTAAAAGGAGTCACGAGATGCTTTTCTTCTATCGTTTTAAGGTCTTTAGTAATGGCTAATCCCACTCTGATTCCTTCGGCTCTAAAAGGGTATTCAGAAAGCGCGGTATAAAAAACATAATACTTATCGTTAAATTTAGTTGCTCGCGGATCTTCGCAACCAAATCTTTCCCACTCGAGTTCCGGAATTATAAATCGACGACGATTACTAAAATGAATGCCATCATTACTTTCCGCTATACCAATATCTGAAACCATAAGTTTCATTTTAGCTGAAATATGATAGTGGGGTAAGGAAAGAGCGCGATAAAGAAGATAAATTTTTTTCCCTTTTTTTACGGGGCAACCGTTAAATACCGCCGCCGTCTCCCAAGAATTTTCGCGGTTGGGTTTTAATATGGGATTGTTTTCACATCGTTGAATTATCATATTTTTATAGTTTTTGCCTTATAATTTCTCGCTTGAGTTTTGGTTTTGTTTCTTTAAGGAAGGCCTGCAAGAATTCTTCAAAATCAGCATAGGCAACACCAATATAACTATCAGCTGCTCCGTAATACACCAAAAGATTGCCGTCTTTGACTACCGCTCCCGAAGTATAGACAACACCGGCTTTGAAGCCATTATTTTCATAAACCTCTTCCGGCTCAAGAATTGGGTAAGGCGAGCGACGAAGTATTTTTGTTGGGTCTTCTAAATCCAAAAGCATAGCGCCGACTTTGTATTTTCCGGGATCTTTCTCGTCTATAGCATGATAGAAAAGAAGCCAGCCGTATTTGGTTTTAATTGGCGGAGGACCTGCGCCGCGCACATAACTATCCCAATAGTTCTTTTTGCCGTTGCCATTATAATAGCTTTGAATATATTCTCCGTCTTGAAATTCAAGAGTCTC
>JBBIUM010000034.1:0-7549 GCA_037440245.1 Candidatus Yanofskyibacteriota bacterium
CTTTGTTTTATGAAGTTCGTAGAAGATTGGAGCACCTTCCTGACGTATTTGTTTCCCCATTTTATATTTGTAGAGGAAATATGTTAAAAGAGGTGTCAAAGCAAAGGCAATGATAAATGCTAGAGTGGCTACTATTAAAATTCTATTAACAGCAAATAGTAAATCCATAATAATAAATTTATCTCGCTGGGAATTATAACTTCATAATTTTAAATTTTAAATAAGAATTCTTAATTTTCTTCTCTCGCAAAATGAAATTTATTTTTAATATTTTAACATAGCTATAGAAAAATGAAATAATTTTATATTTTAAAAATATACGCTTCTTCAACCCATTTAACAAAATTATACATATCCATTATTCTATTGTCAGAACCAAGCAGAATAAAAATTATATAATTCAAATCCGTACCATCGCCATTGTTTATTGATCTAATTAAAACCATTGATTCTTTAGCGCCTTCGGTATAGCCGGTTTTCCCTCCATAAATACCATCTATTTTGCCTAAAAGTTTATTAGTATTGACTAAATGATGTGGAATTCTGCCATCAGTTGAATAAATATCAATAGCTGGAATTCGCGTTATTTCCCAAATTTTATCAAAGCGTAAAGCATATTTTACTAACTTATAAAGATCCCTGACGGTCGAATAATTATCTATGTCATTAAGGCCCGATGGTGTTGAAAAATTAGTTTCTGTCATTTTTAACTCGTTAGCTTTTTCATTCATTGCCTCAACTATGTCTTTCCCAAAACGATTTCTAAAATATTCTGCCAAAGCAACAGCGGCATCATTAGATGAGGAAATAAGCATAGCGCGCAATAAACTATTCACGCTAATTTCTTCATCAACTCTCAATCCTCCATTTGACCCTTCGGTTAAAACAGCTTCTTTTGAAATTTTAGTTATATCGTTTAAATTGGCGTTCTCCATTATCACAACAGCGGTCATTATTTTTGTTAAACTAGCAATAGGCATTTTATTAAAAATATTTTTTTGATACAAAACCTTGTCATAATCTGAATCTTTACTGACAAAAATAGCCAAGGCCGCTTTAGCGTTAATTTCTAAATCATTAACACTCCAATTCCTTATTGGCGGCATTATGTCGTATCTGCTCCGCAAGAAAACTTCCTGCGCCAAAGGAAGTTGAAATAAAGAATTAGCAATAATATAGTTATCTTCTCCCGCTACAGTGCTTGATAAATTTTTACTAAAAACATTGTCTAAAATCAAAAAGGAAAATGACACTGGTCGAAAAATTATATTTATCAAAATAACTAAAATAAAAAGTATTACATTCATATTTCAACTATTTTTTTAACTACTTTTAAAAAATAAAATAAATTCTCAGACATTCAAAGAGAGATCTGCTGATTTAAATTTATCATAATCCGGCAAATCCTCCACTTTTTCAATGCCCAAATGCTTCAAGAAATTTAGGCTAACTTTGTAAATAAAAGAGCCGCTTTCCCCTTCTGGATTTGGCTCTCTTTCAATAAGACCTCTAATTAAAAGATTCCTTAAAATAAAAGTGCAATTGACGCCTCTTATTTCTTCAATTTGAGTTTTAGTGAGAGGACCGCGGTAGGCAATAATACTTAATGTTTCTGCCGCCGCATCGGTTAAATTCTCTTGTCTTTCGCTCTTAAAAAACATTTCTACTATTTTATCCGATTCTGGACAAACTACCATTTCAGCAGTATCATCTTGAATTAAAATCATTAAAGCGCTCTGAGCATTCTTATAATCTTCCTTAAGTTCATTTAAAATATTTAAAACTTTTTCGTTCTCTATATTTAAAATTTTGGCAATTTTTCTAATCTCTACCGGCTCCCCGGCCACAAACAATAAAGATTCTATATCTCGTTTATAATTCATAAAAAATTATTGATTAGAAGTTTTAAATTAGAAATTGAAACTTTATTATCAACCTAATTTTAAAGATAATCTATTCTTTACAACTTAAGTTTACATTTTTAATTTTTATCTCTTCGAAAATATCTTTTTGTTCTATAATTATAATTTGTCTCTTAACTAATTCCAATATTGCCAAGAAACTAACCACAATTTCCATTTTTGATTTACTATTCTTAGTCAACTGAGAAAAAGTAATAGCCAAATCTTTCTTAATCCTTTCCTCTATTTCTTGAATTTTTTCTTTAAGAGAAACTAATTTTTTAATAACCTTGCCAGGGTAAACAATTTTTTTTCTTAATTCTTCTACTTCGTTCAAAATTCCTTTAAAAAGCAACTGTAACCTTTCTTTAGTTATATTTTCTGGCGGATAAAAAATAACCCAACTTAAAATACTGACTTGCCTGCTCAAAAATGGCCTACCCTGAGCGTACCTTTTTTGCAAATTACGCGCTAAATTTTTAAAAACTTTGTAAATCTCCAGTTTCATTTTTAATTCATTGATGTCCTTCTCCTCTTCTTGGTTAATTTCCAAAAGCGGCATTAAAGTTTTTGATTTAATGAGAAGCAACCTTGAAGCAATTTCTATAAAGCTGGCTAATTCATCAAGAGAAATAACATCTTGAGCCGACTCAATATATCTTAAATATTCATCGGTAATTTGAGAAAGAGCAATATCAGTAATTGACATTTGTTCTTTTTCAATAAGTTCCAACAATAAATCCAAAGGTCCTTGAAATTTCTCAAGTTTAAATTCGTACATATAAAATAAACAAATCTTTAAAATAAATAGTTAAAGGCAAAAGAGACAAAAGAATCCATTCATTATTTGTAATTATTTAATTTCTAACTTAAAATTTTTATTAACATCAACTTCTAAATTTTAACAAATAACTAAAAAATTTACAATTATTAAAACTGATATAAATCATAAGAGAGGTAGGTTATAACCAATTTGGCAACGGTTCGGCAAAATAAATACTTCTGCCAAAAATTCTGATGTTAGGCAAACAAAAACTCAAAACCACTTTTAATAATTCAAAAATCAAAATATTAGGCCCCTTTAAAAAAATCTTGATTTTCTGAAATTATATGTTTTTTTATCTTAGAAATTCTGCGGACGCGCGAAAGCGTCGGGGAAGGAGGAAAAGAATGAAAACTAAAATTAAAAAAATTAAAGTTATAAAATATTTTAAAAATAAAACGCACCTCTGGGAAGAGAAAGAAAATGGGTGGCGGTGGTGTAAATTATGCAAATTATGTTCTAATTATGTAAATCCTAATGAAAAAGGATGTAGCTATATTGGTTCCCAAATAATAATTAAGAATAGTGATGGAAACGTAGAAATTATTTCCTCTGGAAAAATAGAAAAAAGCACCTACAACTACAAAGAAGTTATTTATCAAAACAATAATTTTAAAAAAAATTGTCTTTTTTGTCTTTTTTCATTGAGCTACGCGCTAGCAGAAAATGGCTGCGATATCGATTTAAGTAAAATGCCAGCAGAATTAAGAAGAGATAAAGTTGATATTATAGAAGATATTATAGAAGATTTAGTAAAAAATGCGATTAATCAAACATCCGACAAGAAATTCGACAAAAAAACATTGCATAATAAATATAATAAAATAGAACTGATTGATATTTTGATAAAAGCGGCAGTGAGCACGACGAAGAAAAAAATTCCTAGCCACACCCATATAAAATAAAAATAAAAAAAAGTCCCAACTTAAAGTTGGGCTTTTTTATTTCTAAAAAAACCAACAGGTTATTCAATTTTCAGACCCTACTTCTTTTTCTTCGACCTTCCACTTATTGAAGCTTTTATGACATTGCTATAATTTTCAAATAGTTTTTTGAAATCTTTTATTTTCATCTCCAAAGATTTTTCATATTCGCCAATATTCATTACGAGTTTTTTATTTTTAAATAAAACTGAATCAATAAATGTTGGCAATTTATACAATTCTCCAAAAGGCGGATTTGCTCCAACCTTACCAAGCAAATTCTTCTTCATCCATTTTTCATCAGCAAAACTTATTTTTGGAATCAACTTAATCCCCTGTTTTTTTAACCACTTCTCGACTGCTTTTTTTATTTTTTTAAAATCAATAATCTTATCAGCAGAAATTAATCCAATTGCATAATTCTTTGGACCGATTTTAATAAAACAACTTTTGATAACAGCTTTAGGATCATATTTTAATGTTTTTGCTTTATCCATTGCAGTGTAAACAGTTTTGTGCGCTAAAATTTCGTACTTAACTTTCTTATCTTTAAGATATTTTTCTATTTGTTTAAGTAATGCCATATTTTTGAATTTCTATTGCGAATAAAGATTTTTTTATCTCTCTAAACCGCAATAAAAATTAAAAATAAAATTATAATTTTAAAATAAGGGCTACTTAATTTTTAAACCTAATTCTTTTAATTGTTGTTGAGAAACCTCGGAAGGACTATTCATCATTAAATCGCGGCCATCGCCAGTTTTAGGAAACGCAATTACTTCCCGAATATTGGGTTCATTTCGTAAAATCATTATTAACCTATCCAGGCCCCAAGCAATTCCGCCATGAGGCGGCGCTCCATATTTAAATGCTTGAAGCATATGGCCAAATTTTTCAAGAATAATTTCGAAATTGTAACCCATTATTTCAAAAACTTTTTGTAAGGCCTCGGCTTTATGATTTCTAATACTGCCACCGCCAATTTCCCAACCATTTAAAACAATATCATACTGCGTTGTTAGAATTTCCCCTACGTTTTTTCTCTCCATCAAATCATTCATAAATTCTGGCTTTGGAGCCGAAAAAGGATTATGAGTAAAAGTCCAACTCCCATTATCTTCTTTTTCAAAAAACGGAAAATCAATTACCCAACAAAATGCCAATAAATTTTTATCCTCCTTGTCTTGCCTCAAATCAGGTCTATCAGTACCATATTTCTCCATTGCCTCCTTATATGTTAAGCGCGGAAATGGAATTTTTTGTATTTTCTTTTCAGGAAATAATTTTTGAACCAACGCTATTAATAACTTTTCATTTAACGCCATCACATCATTTTGATCCACAAAACTCATTTCTAAATCAAGTTGGGTAAATTCTGGTTGGCGATCGCCCCGCGTGTCTTCGTCTCTAAAACATCTAGCAATTTGAAAATATCTTTCAATACCAGCAACCATAAGCAATTGTTTATATTGCTGAGGCGACTGAGGCAAGGCATAAAATTTACCCTGTTGAAGGCGCGACGGCACAATGTAGTCTCTTGCTCCTTCTGGTGTTGACTTAGTTAAAATAGGCGTCTCAATCTCAATAAAACCTTCGTTGGTAAGAAAATTCCTAATAAACTGATTTACTAAATGACGAATTTTTAGATTATTAAAAATTCTGTTTCGGCGTATATCCAAATAACGATATTTAAGACGGAGTTCTTCGCTAATTTCATAACCATTCGTATTTAAAGCAAATGGTAAGATTTCTGCTTTATTTAAAATTTCCAATTTCTCAACCAAAATCTCAAAAGCGCCGGTCCTCAAATTAGGATTTATCATATTTTTAGGCCTCGCATTTACTTTTCCTTCTATGGCAATAACCCACTCATTTCGTAATTGCTGAGCTAAGTTATAAATAGCTTTATTGTCAGGCAAGAATACAATTTGGACAATACCACTTTTATCACGCAAATCAATAAAAATAATCTTTCCATGGTCACGACGAGTATGAACCCAACCTTTTAAATTAACAATTTTATCTTCATAATTAACAATCTCAGTACTATAAATTCTATTCATAAAAAATAAAAACAAAAAATTATAATTTATTTTAATTATACACTATAAAAGCACAGGGTCAACTAAAAAGGGTCAACTAAAAAACATTCCACTTGCTTGGCTAATAAAATGCTTGAAAGATTAACTTTCAATTTATTACTCTATTTATTACTCTATCTCTAGGCTAAATCTAATTAGAATTTTTGTTTAATTGAAATTTTTATTTAATCGAAGTAGAAGATAAAACTACTGGTTTCAATTAAAAGATACAGCTGGATGGCCGAAGCTAGTTGGCAGAAATAAAAAATGCCGACAATTAATTAAAATTAATTAAAAATCGGCATTATTTATGAACGCATCGATTATATTTAAAATCGCTGGCAAAGGAATAAAAATTCCTTTATTATTTTCAAAATTTAGATACATTCCGTAGATTTTTCCATTTAAACCAAAAACTGGAGAACCTGCACTTGAAGAACCCGCACCAAAACACGGAGAATTTGTTGTTGTAGGGGCAAAATCAAGATAAGCAAAAGAATATTTAGATGCTTGCGAAGAATATAAGCCTATTTTTATTTCTTCGTGCCTTTCTTCGCGCTTTTCTTCGTGCATTTCTTCGTGTTTAGGACACAGTATTGCCAAAAACACATTTTTCTCCTCATTAATAATTTTGTCAAAATCTTTATCTTCAGCTAATACTAATGGCGCTTTTGCTATTCTTTCTTCCTCAGTATTATTAATTTTATAAATAGCAAGGCCAGCGAAAGAAAAATTCTTGAAATTCTTTGTAATGACAATAGAGTAAACTTCTCCAGAAGAAATCTTTCTTAAAAAAATTTTTCCTTTCTTATTATTTAAATTATTTAAAGTTGGCATAATCAAAAATTTTCTATCATGATATTCAATTATAAAAGCTAATTTCTGTTCTTCCGATAATTCATTACTCTTCCATATTAAAATATCCTTCTCCTCAATCTTCTTACTTAATTCATTAAATTTATTTTCTATCGCTATTATTTTAGTAACCATCGTTTTTGTAAAATATTTCTCATCTTCATCTTGTTTTTTAAAAGGATCTTCACTGTAATTTACTAAATAAAAAATAACAATCGCTAAAAAAATCGAGTAGCTCATTAATTTAAAATTTATTTTTTTCTCGCCAGTCTTAACTTTAGATCCATCATTGCAATTTTTCTCTTCGCTACCTTCTCGCTTTTTATTTTTACTCAATTTCTCAAAACTTTCTCTTGTTTTTCTTAAAATATTCATCTTTATACCTCCTATTTTAATTATTTTATTATTTTTTAAAGGAGCAAGTTTTAAAAAGAGCAGTTAATTTGCGTTTTGATTTTTTATTTTAATGTTGCATTTTAATTTTACAATTTCTTATCGTGAGGTTTATTAAATTCCTTTGGCAAACTATAATCTTTGAACCGTAATCTTAAATTAACTATAAAATTTTTTTAAATAAAATTCAATATTTATCTTAAATAACTCATCATTAAGAAAGCTCTACAAAAATCAATTAATTTTGTTACTAAAATATCTAAAAAATTGATTTATTTAGCCTAAGTTTTATAATTTAAATAATGAAGCAATAAGGAGGGGTCGCATAGAGGCCGAGTGCGCGGCTCTGGAGAAGCCGTAGGTCCGAAAGGGCCTCGTGGGTTCGAATCCCACCCCCTCCGCCAATTAGAAAAAGAGGTCGCTGGCTCGCCCTCTGCGAGGGCTCGCCAACCGATTGCAGCTGTAAAATTGAATTTTTTGTCTATGTTTTACGAAGCAAAATGCCAGAAACGGGCTTCTCATTGTTTTATTTTCCTTGCTTGTTTTTAATTTATTTGGTATCATTATATTGAA
>JBBIUM010000035.1:0-7111 GCA_037440245.1 Candidatus Yanofskyibacteriota bacterium
GAACGTATTGTCTTTCATGAAATTACCAAAAAAGCTATTGAAGAAGCCTTAAAAAATCCTAAAGACATTGATAAAAATTTAGTTGATGCCCAACAGGCAAGAAGAATTTTGGATAGATTGGTTGGCTATAAGCTTTCTCCATTTTTATGGCAGAAAATAACTAAAAAATTATCCGCTGGCCGCGTCCAATCCGTCGCTTTGCGATTAATTGTTGAAAGGGAGCAAGAAATTGAAAATTTTAAACCAGAAGAATATTTTGTAATTTTAGCTAAATTAAAGAAAAAAGAAGGCACTAAAGAGATTATAGAAGCGCAACTTGAGAAAATTGAAGATAAGTCAATTGAAAAACCCGGTATTAAAAATCAAAAGGAAGTAGCTAATATTGTGCGAGATTTGGAAAATGCCGAATTTAAGATTTTTAAAATTTTGAAAAAAGAAATAAAGAAGAGTAGCCCAGCACCTTTTATTACAAGCACTCTTCAAGAAGAATCTTTTAAAAGATTTAAAATAAATTCAAAAACAACAATGATGATAGCGCAAAAATTATATGAAGGCATTGATTTAAAGGAAGGACGCGTGGGTTTAATAACTTACATTAGAACAGATTCTTTCAACATTTCTCAAGATGCTCAAAATTTAGCGCGAGAATATATTATTAAAAATTTCGGCAAAGACTATTTGCCAGAAACTCCAAATGTTTTTAAAAAAAAATCAAAATTGGCGCAAGAAGCCCATGAGGCAATTAGACCAACTGATCCTTTTAGGACGCCGGAGTTATTAAAAGAATTTTTGTCTCCTCAAGAATTAAAAATTTACACTTTAATTTGGCAAATGTATCTTTCTAGCCAAATGAAGCCGGCAATTTTTGATTCTGTTGAAATACTAATAAAAGCTAAAAAATATATTTTTTGCGCGCATGGTTCTACTTTAAAATTTAATGGCTATTTAAAAGTTTATCCTTCTAAATTTGAAGAAGCTTTTTTGCCGGACTTGAAAATAGGCGAAACATTGAATCTTTTAGAGTTAAAATATGAACAAAAATTTACTAAACCGCCAGCGAGATATAATGACGCTTCTTTAATTAAAATTTTAGAGAAATACGGCATTGGCAGGCCTTCAACTTACGCGCCAATTATTTCAACAATTATCCAAAGAGGTTATGTTAGACGGGAAGAAAATAAAGCTTTTAAACCGACAGAAATTGGGATTACCGTGAATAATCTTTTAGTTGAGCATTTCCCGCAAATTGTAGATTATAATTTTACCGCTAAAATGGAAGATGACTTAGATAAAATAGCAGCGGGGAAAAAAGAAATGGTAGAGGTCGTTAGAAAATTTTATGAGCCATTTCATATTTTGCTTTTGGAAAAATACAAGACAGTAAAAAAAGAAGATATCATTAAACCCGAAAAGACTAGTGAAATTTGTGATAAGTGCGGAGCGCCAATGATGACGAGATTTAGTAAATTTGGCAAATTTTTAGCTTGTTCCCAATTTCCTAAATGTAAAAATACAAAATCTATTCTTCTTAAAGCTGATTTTCTTTGTCCGGATTGCGGCGCTGAGGTTGTTATTAAAAGTACAAAATCCGGCAAGAAATTTTACGGTTGTAGCGCTTATCCAAAATGCAGCTGGGGAAGCTGGTCAAAGCCGAAAGATGAGAAAAAATAAATAATAAATAAGAAAAGAATTATGAAATTAGCGATAGAAAAAGAACCGTTGAAGCGGTTCTTTTGGTTTAATAAAAGATTGTTCTGTAAAGCGGTTGGTATAATTCCACCTTTTTTGCACATTTCTTGGCAAAAAGACAATCATGACATCGAGGTTCTTCGTCACAGTTTTGGCGCATAAAGTGCCAAATATATTGATCTAGTTCTACGATGTTTTTACCGCAGTAGTTTTTTATGCTTCTATTGGCCTCATACGCCAAAAACCTGATTTGGTCATGATTTTTTTTATTAATCAATTTTCTTGTTTTTAATATTTCTGCTATTTTTTTATCAACTATTATCATACCAGTTCGTAGAGCGAATCTTATCCAGTGGTAGTCGGTTAATGGTCTCCAACCGTAATCATTAATATCAATTTTTAAAAATTTTTCCGGGCGACATGATAAAATCAATGCTAGCAGTTCAATCTTTTTGCCAAGAGGATCCTCTCTGTATCCGGCTATAGTTTTTAAGTATGTCCGAAACTCTTTTAGCCGGTCAATACTTTGGTTAACAGCGTTTAAAATATCCAGCGGCTGACAGTGTTTGAAGCTTTTCGCATATTTTTTCAATAAATTTATTCTTAATTCTTTATCTTTGTCTTCTAAGTCTTGCGGTAATAGATTTTCTTTTAAAAATTTACAATCATCATCAGTTATTTTTAAGAGAAAATTTAGTGAAAATTTCTCCGCCGAAGTTTCAAATATTTTTTTTGCTTTTGCATAAAGAATTTCCGACCCTTTTAATTTTTTTCCATTAATTACTTCATAAACTGGTTTATAGCAGCCAGTTTTATCTATTGTCCAAAATTTAAAATTTAAAACTGTGGTAGCAAAGAAGAAGTTTATAACTTCATAATATTCTTTAAAATTTTTAGCAACTGGAGGATGGAGCTTCGGGTCGGTAAAATTTGATATATATTTTTTTAAATCTTTTTCCTTTAAAATTTTAGCCAAATTTTTTATTTGACCTTCATTTAATCTCATTTTTTTCTCCTCTTTTTATTTTTTATTTTTAAAAGAGCTTTTTGATATTAATTAAAAGACTGAATAATTGGTCTTTTTTAATATAAAAAATTTCAGAAAAATTATTTTTTAACTTCTTCAACAATTGCCTTAAATACTTCTGGATGAAATTCAGTTAATTGAGCCAAAATTTTCCTGTTTAATTCTATCTTTGCTTTTTTAAGCAAATTAATAAATTGACTATAAGAAAGATTATGCGCTCGACAAGCGGCATTGATTTGTATTTGCCATTTTTTTCTAAACTCTGATTTTTTCTTTTTTCTATCTCTAAATGCGTATGTCCAAGCATGAAGCAAGGCTTCCTTAGCAAGACGCTCCTTTG
Source organism: Candidatus Yanofskyibacteriota bacterium (assembly GCA_037440245.1). Classification (GTDB taxonomy): domain Bacteria; phylum Patescibacteriota; class Minisyncoccia; order JBBIUM01; family JBBIUM01; genus JBBIUM01. The sequence goes on from JBBIUM010000035.1 coordinate 3,057, forward strand.
ATTTTCTGCCCCATTTAAAACCTTTAACATATTTCAATATTTTTTTTCTTTTTTTGAGACTGAGAGTGCCTCTTTTAACTCGTGTCATATATAGTTTTATTAACTAAACTTTTGCCAATATTTTAAGAAAAATTTTATTTTAGTAATTTAGTAATTATGTGAATGAGACCTTCCTTTTTGATAGACAATAATTTGTTTTTTAAGGAGAGGATTAAGGGGATAGGCTCTTCGTTTCGCGCGAATAAGTGTAGCTGATTTTTTTGCCCTAAAATGATTTTGGCCGCTTTTACGGTATATCATTTTTTTATTTTTGGTAATTTTTATTCTTTTAGAAAATGCTTTTAGCATAAGATTGTTTCTAGTTTCAACATCCAAGATTTAATAGTTAGAAGGTCAAAAAAACAGAGCGGAATTTATTTTTTCTTGGTTATTAAAACATTTATCATTGATTTATTTTTTTGCGGTAAGTTTTCTACTTGAACTTCTATTGGTAAATTGGCTAGAAATTTATCAATCTTTTTTAAGGCCATATCTCGAAAAAGATGTTCGCGTCCTCTTAGAATGAGTTCTAATTTTACCCTGTGGTTTTCTTTTAAAAATTTTTCAGCTTGCTTTGCCTTAATTTTAATATCATTATCACTGATATTAAAACTTAAGCGAATAGATTTAATTTCTGAGGTTTTGCTTTTAGTTCTTTGGATTCTTTGTTCTTTTCTTTTTTTGTATAGATATTTTCCTAAGTCGTAAATTTTGCAAACTGGCGGGTTGGCATTGGGAGAAATTTCCAGTAAATCTAATCCTTTAGCTTTAGCTAAATTTAATGCTTCAGTTAAGCTAAGGATGCCAATTTGTTTTCCATTTTCATCGATAACTCTGACTTCAGACGCTTTTATTTGGTTGTTGACACGAATATTTAGTCGCAGAACTTTAACTAAATTTAAGTTAAAAAACTATTATTATAATATTAAAATTTAATTTTGGAAAAAGTCCTTCTAAAGAACTGCTAATTTGAGAAAATGGAGATGGCGGGAGTTGAACCCGCATCCAAAGAAAAAATAGGATAAACTTTACAGGCTTAGCTGATTTGTTTTATCTTAAAGACTTAAAAATCAATCAGCAAAATGTCTTTAAGGTGGCTTATTTTTTTCTTGATTTAATTTCTTAAGCCGAGAAATTAAATCCTAGCCTCAAATTATGACACCACATTAATTTTCAGAGGCAGAAAATTAAGTGATGGCTGCTGCGTTTAATTAAGCAACAGCATATGAAAAGGCTGGAGTTCTAAATAAAGAAGCAACAGCCATTTTCATTTTAGAAATAAGATTTGCACTTTTTCTTTTTGCGGCTTTTTAAAGAGCGCCGCTCTCTTGCCTGCATTATCGTTTTTTTTCTTTGTCGATGCCCAACATCCCCAATAAAATTTTTAAATTTCAGATTTAGTTAGGCGCCAAGCGTAAATTTCTTAATTTGCCGTTCCATATCTCGTTTTTTTATAGCCTCTCGTTTATCGTATTTTTTCTTTACTTTGGCAATGCCAAATTCCAGTTTAATTTTACCATAACCAAAATCATTATGAGTATACAATTTAAGCGGTATTAAAGTCAAGTTTTTTTGTTTTGATTTGCCTATTAAGTAATTTATTTCTTTTCGCTTTAAAAGGAGTAATCTATTGCGCGTTGGATTGTAGTTTCTTGGCGTATTTTTTGGTTGATAAGGCGCTATATTGCATCCAATAAGATAGAAATTATCATTTTTGTTTAAGATAAAAGCGCCTATTAAACTAGCTTTCCCGTTTTTTATTGCTTTGGCTTCGTATCCTTGAATGACTAGGCCGGCTTCTATTTTATCTAATATTTCATAATCAAAATATGCTTTTTTATTTTCTGCAAAAATCTTCATAAGAGGCAGTATTGAAAACATTTACCAACTTGTTGGTTTTGAAAGGATGAAACCTTCCTTAAAAATTCTTATTTTAATTAATAAATAAAAAAAATGAATTTTTTATAATTTTTTATTATGTAGTTTATCTAAAATTTAACAATCCTGCAAATATTTGATAAAATATAAAAGTAATTTATGTAAAGTAATATTAAAGATAAATTAAGAGTTATTTTGCTTCAAAGCATAAAAAAATTAGGGTCTAATGATTTTTCTGATGTTCCCGTTGAATATCCTCCTTTACCGCGATATGGAGATTATTCTACTAATATAGCGATTTTATTAGCTAATAGATATAAGCATTCGCTAAAAGAATTAGCGCTAAAAATTATTGGAGAATTAAAGAAAGATAGATTTGTAATCGATGCCTTTGAAGAAATAAATGAAATTAATGGTTTTTTAAATTTTAAAATATCAAAAAAATTAGCAATTGATACTTTAATTTTATTTTCAAAAAGCAAAAAATTTTTGCAAAATTTAGGTCGGGGAGAATGTATAGTCATTGATTATTCTTCTCCGAATATTGCCAAGCCAATGCATGTTGGTCATCTGCGTTCCACTATTTTAGGTCAGGCAATCGCAAACTTATATGAAGTGCTTGGCTATAAATCGGTTGGCATTAACCATTTAGGCGATTGGGGAACGCAATTTGGTAGTTTAATAGCTGCTTATAAATTGTGGGGTAAGAAAAAGATAGAGGATTTTTCGGTTGATGATATGCTGGAATTATATATTAAGTTTCATTTTGAGAAAGAGAAAGATGAGAGATATGAGGAAATGGCTCGTTTGGAATTTAAGAAACTCGAGGAAGGCAATAAAGAAAATAGGAAAATATGGAAAATTTTTAGAGAGAAATCTTTATCCGAGTTTAATAAAATCTATAAATCTTTGGGAATAAAATTTGATTATATCATTGGAGAAAGTTTTTATAATGAGAAAGCAAAAATAGTTATTCAAGAATCAATAAAAAAAGGTTTTGCTTTTAAGCAAGCCGATGGGTCAGTTGTTATCCTGCTTGAACAATTTCATTTAATTCCGTTTATAATTCAGAAATCAGATGGCACCACTCTTTATGGAGCACGCGATTTAGCGGCAATTAAACATCGTGTTGAGAAATTTAAACCAGCCAAAATGATTTATGTGATTGGCAGCGAACAATCTTTATATCTCAATCAGCTTTTTCAGAGTTCTGAGCTTTTAAACTATTTTCCCAAAAATAAATTTTATCATTTAGATTTCGGCCTTTATCTTTTTAAAGGTAAAAAAATGGCAAGTAGAAGAGGCGATTTAGTAAAATTAAGTCAAATTATTGAAGAAGTTATCGAAGGAGCTAAAAAAATTTTAAAAGAGAAAAGCGTTGGTAAACTGAAAGAAAGAGATATTGAAAAAGTTGCCAAAATTATTGGCATTGGCGCCTTAAAATACAATGATTTATCTCAGAATAGAAAAAGTAATATTGAATTTGATTTAGAAAAGATGTTAAGTATTAACGGCGAGAGTGGTCCTTATATTCAGTATACTTGTGTCCGCTTAAAAAATATTTTAAGAAAAGCAGGATTATTTGCTGGTAAATTTGTTTCCATTGCTGATATTATTTTTAAAGATGAATTAGAAATTAGAATAGCAAAAAAATTAGCACTATTTCCAGAAATAGTTAAAGATTCGGCTATAAGTTTTCAGATTAATTGTTTAGCAAAATATCTTTATGAAATTGCTGAAATGATGAATATTTTTTATGAGAAACTGCCGGTGTTAAGAGCCGAAAAAGAATATCGAATTAGCCGTCTTGTTTTAATTAAAGCAGCTTTAAATGTCTTACGATACGGACTTGATTTATTGGGGATTAAAGTGCCGGATAAGATGTAGGTAGTCTATTCATTTATTTGTTGTAGTTGTTGCTAATTTAGCAACTATTGAAATTTAAAACCTAAAATCCAAACCAAATAAAACTCAAAACTACAACTTATAATTCAAAAATCAAAATGCAAAATGAAAAAGAAAAATTCAAAAAGAATTCTTTTTACATTTTAATTTTTCATTTTGATTTTTGATATTTACATTCTGAATTTTATAGCTTTGAGTTTGGGGTTTGATTTAGAATAATTTAGATTTTATTT
>JBBIUM010000036.1:0-7037 GCA_037440245.1 Candidatus Yanofskyibacteriota bacterium
AATAACTGTAAACAAAAATTTCAATTATTCGTATTCAACATTCTAAAATCTAACCAAAAAGGTATGAGTTAAACAATAGTTAAACAATATAAGAAGTATTAAAAAGAGGTATCAAAGCGAATTTTATTTTTATCAACACTTATCTCACGATCGTGAGATAAGTGTTGATAAAAGAGATTGAAAAATGTCTATAGTTTTATTGAGTTATTTTTCAGAATTAAACCAAAAATAAATGTTTCTTTTACAAATTAGAATGATTATAATCACCGTAGAAATTGAAAGTCTTGTCAGGCTCTTGTCAGACCGAACTCCTTATCAACTCTTAAAGGAATAAACTTTTAACTTTTAAGCTGTAACTTTGCGCTTTGCGCTTTAAGTTTTGAAATTTAAGTTTAATTATCAGTTTGTAATTATAAAAAACTTTTAGTTCTATAATTTCTGCCAGCCAATAACTGGATGGATTTCCCACCAATTATGCGGTTCATCAAACCGGGTAATGCCCCAGATTTTTATATGGTCGCCTTCTTTTGGCAATGGAAGGTTTTTTATTTCTGGGATAAACTCGGTAACAAGAAATAAACCTGCTGGGACATATTGAGGACGGACAATCACATGATAATCGCCGTCTGGTTCGTGAACAACTTTATCTACAATACCTTCAACAGCTACTTTTGTTTTTGTGCTTCCTTTCACAATAAAATCCGCCAATCCTTGATCATGATAGAGTAAATCATCATCTACTTCTTTTCCTTTTTTCACGAGAAAAGTTAAAGTCCGTTCAAAAATATTAGGCATTGTTGCTATTGGATTTAGGGTTTGATTGCGGATATACCAACCGATGCCGATACCACTGTCAAATACTAGAATAAATGCCAGGGTTAAAATAATATTCTTCCTCATAAAATTTTGTCAATTATCCTCGTCTTAAATCTTTCAGCCAAACGGCTTGTAAGATAGCCAATTACAATACCAACAATAGCGCCACCAAGAATATCCGAGGGATAATGCACTCCGGCGACAATACGACTTATATTCATTAAAATTGCGGCAATGAAAAACCAAGCACCCCATTTCCTATTATAAAGATAAATAACCATTGCCATTGCAAAGAAAAATGCTGAGTGACCAGAAGGAAATGACCATTCAGTGTCAGAGTAAAACCAACCATTTGTTAAGAGTTTGTTTAGGGAGTGTAAAAGAAATGGTCGAGGGCGTTTAGTAAGGAAACGGATAATCTCGGTTATGCCGAGACGAGCGATGATAGTTGAGAGAGCAGTTACGCCGAGAATATAAAATTTTTCTCGTTTTTGATATATCGAAAAATATAAAAAGATGAGAAAGACAATGCCCAGGATATACTGCAAAAATTCGGCTAAAAAAACTATGAACCAATCCAAAAGGTGCGACTTATCAGCAAAATTATTAAAGAAATAAAGAAGTTTGATATCTAATGTCATTTTTTGTGTTATCTAACTCATTCGGTTAATGAAATGGTTAGAAGCAATTGATAATTTTTACTTAACTCTTGACTTGACTCAGTTGATTTTTTGACTTTTAAATTATTTTTTTATTATCGGATTTTTTGGAAGCAGATTTTTGGAAAGCAAATTTGTTTATTCTACCAAAAACAAAATTTTTAATTCAAGTCTTTTGTTAAGTAGATTAAAATTATGACCGTAACTCTGAAATTAAATTGTCGTTTTCGAAAGATGCGTCTTAACAAAACCTTTGTGTTAACCTGCTCTAATTTGTAAATGATATAATACTGTAAATAATATAGCTGAATAAAATTTTGTGAATATAAATAATATAGATTCTAAAATAAAAAATCTATTCTAACATTCTTAAGAATTTAAGAATATTTAAAGCGCGATTTGTTAATTTATGACGAACGCTATTGCCATCTGATCTTTTTAAAACTAAACCGCTTATTGCCAACCTTCTGATATGTTCTGAAGCTGTTTTAAAATTGATTTTTAATTTTTGGGCAATATCAATAACTGAAAGCTCTGGCTCCATTTTTAATAATTCTAAAATTTCAATACGCCTATGGTTTGCAAAGCCTTTTACAATTTTTTCTAAATATTTCGTGTTATTTTTAATATTTATTGGCATATACCTTACTTATCACTTTTGATTTACTTAAATAATATTTTACTCTATTTTTGTAGCTTATTTCCATCTAATATTTTTGCTTTATTTTATATTTTCCTATTTTTTATGTTTTGTTTTGTTTTATTATTCTGGTATTTTTTCTAATTAGTATTTTTTCTAATAATTTTGCTTCATCCCCCCTTGGTTTATTGGTATTCTAATATTCTTAAGAATATTAGAATAGTTAGGATGGAATATTTAGGATAGAAATAGAATATCAGAATAGAACATTAGACAGAACATTAGGAGGAAGGGATATTAGAATAAAGTTAGAACATTAGAATTAGAATAGGGTAAATCAAAAATAAAAAATAAATTAAAATCGGGCATAAATAAATCTTTTACTTCTAATTTTTTCACATTAGAAATTTTGTAAATTTTGGTACCTATAATTGGTACTTATAATTGATATTTATAATCGAGGTCAAATAATTAATACTGCTCTGTTTTTTCAATGTCGTGACATTACAGATTTTAGACAAATTCTAGTAAACCATTGCCAAATTGGTTTACAATTATTATGCCTTTTATATAGAAATAAACCCGGAAACATAAAGCCAAATAATAATTTTTTAGTTGGGAAATTTCGTATAATCCGGATAATTTGGTTCCATCCGTCTAGTTTGGTTCAAGCGAAGCCAAGTAACCTTTAAATCGTTAACTTTTTCTCGCTGGTGCCGCGGGAGGGACTCGAACCCTCATGGCTTTTGAGGCCACAGGATTTTAAGTCCTGCGTGTCTGCCAATTCCACCACCGCGGCATACGCTTTGTTACGGATTTTTTGTTTTTGGCGCCAAGCCAAGTTATCTAGTTTTTAAATATTTTAAAATCTTTCTTAATAAGTCGCAAATTTTTTAATAAGTCACAAAATAAAAATCCGCCGATCAATTTCAATAATGATAAGATTTGGCTTCAGGCGCGGGAGGGAATCGAACCCTCGTATAAGAGTTTTGCAGACTCCTGCCTTACCACTTGGCTACCGCGCCGCTATACTATTTAAAGACGCAGATACCCGCAGAATATTAGAGACGCAGATATACGCAGCTAGAGCTTGCTTCGCAAGAGACGCAGATACACGCAGATGATCTCTAAAATTTTTCAGTACTTTTTACAAGAATTGATTATACCCTTCTTTAAATGCTTTCTAAGAATTTTCGTTTTTAATTTTTTTAAAAATCTCGCTTAAGCGGTCAAAATTTTTTCCTGTTTTTGAGAATTTAAATCTAATTTTGGGTAAAATTTTAATGTTTAATTTTTTGTTTAATAATCCCTGGATTTTGAAAGCGGCTTTTTTAAAAATTTCCGATACTAATTTTGTCTTATCATAAGGATAAACACTAATCAAGATATCAGTGTATTGTAAATCGTTAGTTGTTTCAACATCAATTACTGTTATCAAAGTATCTTTAAGAGCGATTTCTTTATAAATAATTTTGGAAATTTCTTTTTGGATTACGCTGTTTAATTTTTCTATTCGTCGGCGCATAACATCGCCTCAATTTTGATAACAAGGTTTCTTATTTATCAAAATTAAGAATTTAAATTTTTAGGCAAATTATAATTTTAAGCAAATGGCAAATTATAATATTCAATATTTTTTAAATCTCTTTTTTGATTATTTCTTTTTCATAAATTTCCAAGATATCATCCTTTTTCATTTTAATCGGAGCTTTGATTAAAAGACCACAAAGTTGTCCTTTTTCGGCAGCATCAATTTTAATTTTATTATGCTCTAAATTTTCTATAACTCCGCTGCCAAGATTTTTTTCATTGCGGATTATGTCAACGCTCATTCCATTTTTTATTCTGCCTTCTATAATTTCTCCGCCAATTATGCTATGGTTTTGTTCTTCTTTAAATATCGCAAGAATTTTGAGTCTGCCGGCATAATGTTTAATTACATCTGTTTCTAAAAGAGCTCTTAATTTATTTCTTACCGCCTCAATTAATTCATAAATGACGTCAAAATTAGCTACTGTAATTTTTTTTTGCTGAGCGAAATTTGCTATTTGAGGCGGTATTTTTATTCTAAAGCCAATCACTTCGGCTTTAGCGCTAATCGCATATTTGATATCAGATTCTTCAATTTCGCCAACGCCTATTTTTATAAATTTAATTGCCAAGTTATTTTCAGTTAAATTGATTTTTTTTAGAGCTTCGATAATTGCTTCGGCCGAACCCATAAAATCAACCTTTAAAATCAAATTTAATATCTTTGTTTTGTCTTGTAATTTTCCTATTAAAAAATTGTCCAGATTTTTAATTTCTTGTTCATTGCTTTGAGCTTTTCGTTCTGCTTCTTGGATATCTTTTATCACTTCGCAAATTTCTCCAAGCTTTGGCAATTTATTTAAGCCGGTAATCACAATAGGCATTGATGGCGTGGCTTCTGCAATTCTTTCTTTTTTAAAATTTTCCATTGTTTTAATTTTACCAAAACTACTGCCGCAAACTACAACATCGCCAATTTTGACAATTCCTTCTTTAATTAGAATTGTCGCTGTGTTACCTCTCTTGTTGTCCAGATAGGATTCAATAACAACACCCTTGCCGTTTGTGTTTAAATCGCATTTAAAATTTTCCATCTCGGCAACGAGCAAAATTATTTCTAATAAATCTTCTATACCCTTTTTTTGTTTGGCGGATATTTCAACTGATGGTATTTTACCCCCCCATGATTCAACAAAAATTTCAAGTTCGGCAAGTTCTGCTTTAACTTTGTTTGGGTCGGCGCCGGGCTTGTCTATCTTATTAATGGCTACAATAAACGGAATATTTGTGTTTTTTATAATATCAATGGCTTCTTTGGTTTGGGGCTTTATGCCTTCATCGGCAGCAACAACTAAAATAGCGATATCAGCGACATTGGCTCCTCTTGATCTCATTGCCGAAAAAGCTTCGTGGCCTGGTGTGTCAATAAAAGTAATTATTTTACCATTGTATTCAATTTGATAAGCGCCAATATGTTGGGTAATTCCGCCCGATTCTTTTTCTACTACTCTTGTTCCTCTAATTGCGTCCAATAATGTTGTTTTTCCATGATCTACATGGCCTAAAACAACTACGACAGGAGGGCGGTTATTAAGTTCTTGTTTTTCTTTTTTATTGGTCATAATTTTGATTACTATCTCGTCTTTATTTTTATTTGGATTTTGGAATAAGTTGTTAATTACAGTTTACTTATTTTTCGCTTTCTAAATTTTTTATTGCTATCTTAACTGATTCTATTTCTTCATTAGAGAGATTATGCTTTGATTTTCCGGCTTCAATTAATTTTGAATAAACACGGACGCCTTCTCTGGAATAAATACTAGAAATAATTACACCATTCAAATCAGCATCTAAAAGAGTAAGCGAAAAGCTTTGGTCGCCACCTACATCATTAAAAGCTCTAAATCGGACAAGTCCAACACCGCGAATTGATTTTTTTAATTTTAATTCAATATCTTTAATGTTTTCTTGGATTGTTTTTGTTTCAGAGATATTTAATTTAACAAGTTTATCTATTTGGAAAATTATGTCCTCAAGATCGCTAGCTTGTTTTCCTTTTAAAATTTTTCTGATTTTTTTTGTATAAATTAAAAATAAAGTTAAAATAAATATGTCAAAAACTGCTAAAATAATTAGATAAAAATAAATGCTTCTCATAATTTTTAATTTTAAAAATATTTTTAAATCTAATAATTTTTTACAATAACACAAATTTTTATTTTTTCCAATATTTTGCGCGAATTTTTATCTTTTAAATCCAATCAATCAAATAAGCCAGATTGGTTTAATTGGTCAATGGTAACCAATAAGTCTGATAGGCCCAATAGGTCTAATAAGTCGGAGAGATTAAAAAATTTTGCTATTGATTTTAATTTTTGGTATAATAAAGAAGCGCCAAGTAAGGCATGGTTTTAGGTCAATAATGATTTGAAGGGAGTCTTATATTTTGTATAAGCGCTGGTTCGTCCGGGCTTATACAGTGCGGACACCCACTTATCTTTGTGCTAAAACACAGCTTGCTTGGCGCTTTATATTTTAGGCAAGGTTTTTGAGTAGAAAAGGTCTTTAGGTAGGAGAGGAAAAATAGGACAATAAAACTAATAGGATAGAGAGGTCTAAATTGAGTTAAAACATTATATCTTCTTCAGCACGCTTATATTCGCAAATTTCTTCTGGGGCGAACCAAAAATTAATTTCGTGCTCTGCCTCTAAAGGAGTTTCTGACGCGTGAACTAAATTATGAATAGAACGTTTTCCTAAATTTGCTAAAATTGGCGAATCAACTGAAAAATCTCCTCTAATAGTGCCCATTTCAGCAAAAGCGGGAATAGTTTTTCCAACCAGTTTTCTTACCATATCCACTGCATGAATTCCTTCAACAATCATTTTTACGATAGGGCCGGAAGACAAAAATTCCAAAAGCCATTGGCGAATAATTTTTCCGATTTCTACCGCATCTTCTGTGCCTAATTCTTTTTTGGCCGAATAACCGTATTTTTTATATGTTTCTAATGTTTTTTCTCCCAGTCTTTTTATCCATTCTCTGTCTTTGGGATAATGGCCGTCTATTTGTTCCAGTGTTGCTTGAATCATATTTAAAGCGATTATTTTCAATCCTCTCTGTTCAATTCTTTTTATAATTTCTCCGATGAGTCCTCTTTTAACACCATCAGGTTTGATTAGGACAAATGTTTTTTCGTATTTTGGATTTTTTTGTGCCAGAGCAATTTTTGATTTTTTATGTCGCACCATAATAATTAATAAAAATTAGCTAAGATAATAACATTTTCATTATAAAATTTATAAAAAATTTTTCAAACAGATGCATAGGATAGATACATTATTAAAATTCAGATGTCTAAAGTTTGCGCTTTGAGCTTTATAATGAATAA
>JBBIUM010000037.1:0-6922 GCA_037440245.1 Candidatus Yanofskyibacteriota bacterium
GCTAATGGTCGATTAATAGATTTTTTATTATTATGATTATTAACTAACCTTAGATTTATGAAAGGATTTCATTCTAATATTGAAAAAGACGCTTTGGCTAATAATAATTTTCGTCAGGTAGTTTATACTAGCAAACATAGTCAATTAGTTTTGATGAGTTTAAGGCCGAAGGAAAATATTGGTATGGAAGTGCATCCTAATAATGACCAATTTTTCAGAATTGAAAAAGGGAAGGGCAAATGTATTATTGACGGCAATGAATACGAGTTGAGCGATGGTGTTGCAATTGTCGTTCCGGCTGGCGCTCAGCATGATGTAATAAACACTTCCGAAACCGAAGAATTAAAGTTATATACAATATATTCGCCAGCTGTTCATAAAGACGGCGTTGTCCGTGCCACAAAAGAAGAAGCTGAAAAAGATAGTCCGGCGTTTGACGGCAAGACAACTGAATAAGAAATATTTTGAATGCTTTTTTGGGATAAAAATAAAAATACAAGAAACGGCTCAATAAAGAGCCGTTTCTTGTTGCAAAATATTAAATTTATGATTAGAATAAGTTATTAAAAGAAATATGTTTGAAAAGATAACTGGTCATCAAAATGCAATAGAATATTTGAAGAATTTGAAAAATGCTGAAAGAATACCCCATGCTTTCTTATTTTTTGGTCAAGATTCTATTGGCAAAAGAACAGTTGCAGAATTGTTTATAAAAATGTTAAATAATAAAGAAGAATTAACGCCAGATATTTATTACCCAATTTATCCTTCTAATGAGAAATCAAATTTGATAAGTATTGAATCTATTAGGGAAATTAAAAAATTTTTGTTTTTGAAAAATGAGACTTTTTGCAAGGCGGTTATCATTGATGAAGCGCATCAAATGAGGAATGAGGCAGCAAATGCTTTACTTAAAATATTAGAAGAGCCGCCTTCTAAGTCATTAATAATTCTGGTAACATCAAAACCCGATTTGATTTTGACTACTATAAAATCTCGCTGCCAACTTTTAAGATTTTATGCGCCAGCAAAAGATGAAACAATAAACTATTTTAAAAAAATTTGGAAGAGAGATATAGATTTAGAAAAAATGGTAAATGTTTTTTCCTCAAGAATAGGTTTTCTCAAATGATGAACTCTGGGCAAAATTTTCTCAGGCAATATCATTATATAGAAAATTGAGAAAAGGTTATATTTTGGAAGGATTGGTTAGTTTCAATGATCTTTTGACTGCTAATGATTTTGATATAAAAATTTTATTAGAAATATTAACAGCTTTTTACCGATGGGAATTCAAGGGTAATCCAAATCTTTATTTTGATTTCAAGCCGGTATTTGATATAATGCAATCCTATTTTAAAAGTCCAAATCTTAATAAAGATTTATTAATAAGTAAAATAGTCTTTCATAAATAAAAAGTTGGAAATTTGATTTTGTGAAATTTATTTATTTTTATTATGTATCGCGCAATTATTATAGTATTAATTATTCTAATTTTAGCCATTATTTCAGTTGTTGCTTACGCATCTTTTTCAGGCGGCATAAGCGGTCCTGCCAATATTAAATTAGGCAAAGGAGTTTTAATTTCAGAAGATTTTGGCACCTCTTGGAAATTTAAAAATAAAATAGATGAAAGAAAGAACTTATCTAGTGTTTCTGTTCTGGATTTTAAAATTGATTATAACGATCCTAACATTTTTTATTTATCAGCTTCGAAAAACGGTGTTTATAAAACTGTTAACGGTGGAGAAACGTGGTTTAAATTAAATGATTTAAATCAAGCGCTTACTTCTTATGCCACAATTTATAGTATTGCCTTGTCTAAAGCTAACAGCAATTTAATATTTTTAGGAGGCATTCAAGAAAGTCAGGGCCTTATTTTAAAATCTGAAGATGGTGGTCGTCATTTTAATGTTGTTTATTTAGTGCCTAATAAAAAATACTCTATTACTTCTGTGGTTGTTGATTTTTTTAATCCCCAAATTGTTTATGCTGGCGGCGAAGATGGCGTTTTACTTCAAAGTTTAGATGGTGGCATTTCTTGGAAAAAATTAAAACAATTTAATTCAGCTATCAGCACCATAATAAATGAAATTGAAAATCCTAAAAGATTTTATATAATTTTGGACGATGGTTCTGTTTTAACTAGTATAGACAAAGGATTGAATTGGAATTCTATTAATGTAAAAACCGATAAATCAGTTATAAAAGAGCCGGGTATAAATTTGGCAACGTTATCATTTTCTAAATTAACATTTGAATCCTTTCTCGAAGCGTTTCGTTTAAACAACAATAAAAGAAATTTATTTATTGATATGGCAAAGCCTAATATTTTGTATGCTGTTTTTGATAACGAAATTTATAGAAGCATTAATTATGGTCAAAGTTGGCAAAAATTAAATTTTATAATGCCAAAAGAAAAAATCTACATCTCGGCAATTGGCACTAATCCAATTAACCCTTTAATGCTTTACTTAGTTGCCGGAAAATATTTTTATAAAAGCAGCGATGGTGGCGAAAATTGGACAGTATCCAGAATTTCGATAAGTGGCGTTGTTTCAAGTATTATTACTGATCCGCACAATCCTAATAAAATTATTATTACTATTAAATAAAATAAAATTAAGGTTCAAAAATATGAATATCATATTAGATTTAAAAACCGATTTTGAAAAAATTTTAAACCATTTAAAGAGCGAATATGCCGCTATAAGAACAGGTAGAGCATCTATTGGCTTAGTCGAAAATATCATCGTTGAATGTTACGGTAGTAAAATGCCTTTAAATAATTTGGCTTCTATAAGCGTTCCTCAGCCTCAGACTATCTTTATTCAACCGTGGGATAAAAGTATTATTAAAGATATTGAGCGGGCTATTACTGTTTCGGGGTTGGGTGTCAATCCTATTGTTGATAAGGATATTATCAGGGTAAATATTCCGTCATTGACGGAGGAAAGAAGAAAAGATTTAGTTAAATTGGTAAATAAGATTGAAGAAGAACACAAAATACGCATCCGAAAAATAAGAGAAGATTATATGAAAAAAATTGATCGAATGGAAGAGAATAAAGAAATTAGGGAAGACGAAAAATTCAGACTTAAAGAGGAAGTTCAGGAGGTAGTTGATGAATATAATAGACAAATTGAAGAACTAACCAGAAAAAAGGAAGAAGAAATAATGAAAATTTAGTTTAAAACCAAAGTATTTTAAAAAGTTTTAAGATTTTGATTAAATTTGAGTTAGTAAAAAAAGTTAAGTCCGATTTAATTTTATGTTTTTGATTGGCATTATAACTTTTTTAGTTTTTAGCGCTATCCTTATTATTCATGAGTTAGGTCATTTTATTTTTGCTAAGCGCGCCGGGATTTTTGTTGAAGAGTTTGGATTAGGATACGCGCCGCGAGTCTTGGGCATTCAAAAATATCCAGGAATTTTTAAATTTAAATTTTTTTTATTTAATAATAAGCCGATTGATGAAGAATTAAAATTTGCCACAATTTATTCTTTAAACGCAATTCCTTTTGGCGCTTTTGTAAAAATATTTGGCGAAAGTCATCAACAAAAAGAAAATCCCTTAAGTTATATTTCAAAATCTTGGTTTAATAGATTTTTAGTTATTTTCGGCAGTATTATTGCACATTTTATTATTGCAATTGTGGCTCTTTCTGTGGCATTTAGTATTGGTTTACCTACTGTTGTTTCCGATAATGAAGATTTTACCAAACTTAAAGAGCCTAAAATTCAAATTGTTGAAGTCGCCAAAAATTCTCCGGCTGAGAAAATGGGCATAAAAATTGGCGATATTATTTTGACTTTGAGCAACGAAGAAATATTAAGACCTCAAAAAATAGTAGATATTCAAAATTTTATTAATAATCATCGCGGCGAGGAAATTAAAATAGAAATTCAAAGAGGGATAAATAAAATAATTTTAACAGGCGAAGTCAGAAAGGAAGCTCCTCAGAATGAAGGATTATTAGGAATTGCTATGGCGAAGACAGCTATTGTTTCTTATTCAGCGCCTAAGGCAATTTATGAAGGATTTGTTAATTCTTTTAAGATTTTTGGAATGATGGCGGTTTTTTTGGCAAATGCTTTATGGGGTTTAATAAAAGGTTCTAAACCTGTTGGTGTAGAATTAACAGGGCCTGTTGGTATTTTAAATTTAACGGCAAATATTGCTGGCTTGGGCATAAATTACATTTTTAATTTTTTTGCCATTCTAAATTTAAATATCGCCTTGTTTAATTTATTGCCAATTCCCGCTCTAGATGGTGGCAGACTTGCTTTTTTAATTATTGAAAAAATTATTGGCAGACCTATCAAGGAAAAAACCGAACAAGCTATTCATTCTT
Organism: Candidatus Yanofskyibacteriota bacterium; assembly: GCA_037440245.1. Taxonomy (GTDB): domain Bacteria; phylum Patescibacteriota; class Minisyncoccia; order JBBIUM01; family JBBIUM01; genus JBBIUM01. The sequence goes on from JBBIUM010000037.1 coordinate 4,356, forward strand.
TAGGATTTGCAATATTGTTATTTATTATGGTATTAGTGACATATAGAGATATTATTCGCTTATTTTAAATTTCTATTAAAGTTTAAAGCTAAATAATCTTATGAATTTGCCTTCTAAGTCAAAAAATTTTTCAGAATGGTATCAAGATGTTGTTATTAAAGCCGGTTTAGCTGAATATTCGCCTGTCAAAGGTTCAATGATAATTAAGCCATACGGTTATGCTATTTGGGAAAACATTCAGAAAATCTTAGATAAAGAAATTAAAAAACAAGGCGTAAAGAATGCTTATTTTCCTTTACTTATTCCGGAAAGTTTTTTAAGTAAGGAAGCAGAACATTTCAGTGGTTTTGTGCCTGAAGTTGCTTGGGTTACTTATGGTGGTAATAAAAAATTAGGGGAAAGATTAGCTATTAGGCCAACTTCAGAAACTATAATGTATGAAGCATTTTCCCGTTGGATAAATTCCTATAGGGATTTGCCATTGAAGATTAATCAATGGTGCAATATTTTGCGGTGGGAAATGAGAACAAGATTATTTTTAAGGACAATGGAATTTCTCTGGCAAGAAGGACATACTGCTCATAGGACGGAAAAGGAAGCAGTAGAACAAACTAAGAATGCTTTAAATATGTACTATGATTTTATAAGAAATTATTTGGCAATTGAAACTATTAAGGGTATCAAAAGTGAAAATCAAAAGTTTGCTGGTGCTTTATACACATCTACATTAGAAGCTTTAATGACTGATGGCAAGGCGCTTCAAATGGGTACTTCTCATAATCTTGGTCAAAATTTTGCTAAAGCTTTCAATATTAAATTTTTAGATAGCGATAGAAAATTTAAGTATGTTTGGCAAACTTCTTGGGGTGTTTCAACGAGATTAATAGGAGGCTTAATAATGGTTCATGGCGATGATAAAGGTCTAATTTTGCCTCCCGAGATAGCGCCAATAAAAGTTATTATAGTTCCTATTCCTGATAAAAAAGATAATAAAATTTTTATAAAGAAAGCTGAAGAGTTGAAGTTAAGCCTGGAACAGCTTGATATTTCTTCCGAAATAGATACTACAACTAACACTCCTGGCTGGAAATTTAATGAATGGGAATTAAAAGGCGTGCCAGTGAGGATTGAATTGGGTAAAAATGAAATTAAAAATAAAAAATTAAGAATTGCGAGAAGAGATACAGGAGAGAAAATTGATATTAAGGCAAGAAATATAAAAGAAATAGTTAAAATTCTTGATGAGATTCAGCAAAATTTATTCAAGAAATCCGCTAAATTTATAAAAAATAATATTTATTCACCAGAATCTTATGAAGAATTTAAGTCTATTCTGGAAGCCAAGGGTGGTTTTTTAAAAGTTGGTTGGTGTGGAGATTTACTTTGTGAAGATAAAATTAAAGAAGAAACAATGGCTACTATTAGATGTCTGGCGGAAGATAAAGTTTTCAGTAAATGTATAAGATGCGGCGCTAAAGCAAAACATATTGTTTATTTCGCCAAAGCCTATTAAAGTTTTATTTTAAATTATTCAATTATTGGCTATTTTGGTTATATAATCTATTTTTGGTTATATTATATAATAGTGAAAGGGGAAGATTATGTTTAGTAAAAATATTGGCATAGATTTAGGAACTGCTAATACTTTTGTTTATATTGGCGGCAAAGGTATTGTGATTAAGGAACCCACTGTTGTTGCTATTAATCAAAAGACAAATAGTATTGTTGCTATTGGCAATGAGGCGAAAGAGATGATTGGAAGGACGCCAAATTATATTTATGTTGTTAGGCCATTGGTTAATGGCGTGGTGTCCAATTTTGAAATAACGGCAGAACTTTTAAAATATTTTCTTAATAAAGTTTTAAATCCTACTCTTTCTTTTTTAATAAAATCAAGAGTCGTTGTTGGTATTCCAACCAATTTAACCGAGGTTGAGAAAAAAGCGGTTAAAGACGCCGTACGTGATGCTGGCGCCAAAGAAGTTTATTTAGTTGAGGAAACATTGGCAGGGGCAATTGGCATTAGGTTGCCTATTTTTGAAAGTAGCGGTTCTATGATTATTGATATTGGAGGCGGCACTGCGGATATAGCGGTTATTTCTTTAGGCGGTATAGTAGTTGGTAAATCTATTGCTATTGCTGGTGATAAATTTAATAGCGATATTATGAATTATGCTAAAGATGAATTAAAGTTATTGATTGGAGAGAGAATGGCAGAAGAGATTAAAATTTTAGTTGGCGCTCTTGGAGAGCAAAAAGAAATTAAAGAGGGAATAATGCGCGGGAGAGATTTAATCACTGGTTTGCCCAGAGAAGTTGTTATTAATTCAAATCAAATAGAAAAAGCTTTAGCAAAATCAATCAAAATTTTAGTAAATTCAATAAAGTCAATTTTAGAAGAAACACCGCCCGAGCTTGTTGCTGATATTATTAATAAAGGAATTTATTTAGTTGGCGGCGGTAGTTTATTGAAAGGCTTGGATAAAATACTTTCAGAAGAAGTGAAAATTCAGGTTCATATTTCAGAAGATCAAATGACTGCTGTTGTCAGATGAGAACGCGATATT
>JBBIUM010000038.1:0-4515 GCA_037440245.1 Candidatus Yanofskyibacteriota bacterium
GCGAACAAGAATTGCGAAACAAATGCTCTAAATTTTATTTAATAAGAATTTCACGGCTTTTTGGTAGGGCGGGAAGTGGTGAAAATGTTAAAAAAAGTTTTGTGGACACGATGTTGGACTTATCAAAAGAAAAAAATGAATTGAAGATTATCGATGGCGAGTTAAGTTCGCCGACTTACGCATTCGATGTGGCAGGTCTGACTTTTGAAATTGTAAAAAATAAAATGCCTTTTGGAATTTATCACGGCGCCAATTCTGGCGCCTGCACCTGGTACGGTTTCGCGGCGGAAATTTTTAAGATTGTGGGGCGAAATGATATAATAATTAAACCGATAACTCCTGAGGAATATTCACGCCCGGCGGCTCGTCCCACCTACTCCGTGCTTTTAAATACAAAATTACCAAGACAGAGAAGTTGGCAAGAAGCATTGAGAGATTATTTGTTTAAGAAATTTGTTAATAGATAGCTTACTATATTTATTATAAAGTTTTAACCATATAAGTTTCCGATAGTCTATAACCGAGTTTGCGATAATAATTACGAACGCCAATTCCAGAAATAACTGCTATTTTTTTCAAACCATATTCTTTTTTTGCGATTTTTTCTACTTCGGCAATTAAATATTTGCCTAGCCCTTTGTGTTGAGGGGCTTTTCTTTTCTCATTTAATGGAACCATTTGGCCATAAGTATGTAATTCTCTGATAATCGCCGAATTTTCCAATGTTTTTATAAAAAATTTTTGTTTTTTTAACGAATAAGATGGTATTCTTAAACGCAATAAACTGTAAAGTTTTTCTCGATTTTTAGTTTCGTAACTTAAAAATATCTCTTCGCCTTCTGAAGCTTTATAATTTTCCCTATAGAGAAATACTTTTTCTTTTGGATTATATTTTTCTTTAATTTCTCGCATTCTAATATCTTTGCATTTAATTCCTTCTTTTTTCATTTCAGATTCTATTACATCGCGCAGGTTTGAAGTTTTTGAACCGGCAATAATCTCAGATGCTGGAATATCTCTAACAACCCTTTGGACACGACAATAATAAGGGACGATAGCTAATATTTTTTTAAGTAATAATTTGAGTTTTTTCTCGCCGTAGGGTTTATATTTTTTGTTTTTATACCAATTGTATAATATCGTATTTTTTAAGACAACGCAGGGGTATATTTTTAGCATATCTGGTTGAAAATTTTCATTGGTAAAAATTGTTTTAAACATTGCTAAATCTTTTTTGAAATTAGAACCGGGCAAATTTGGCATTAGATGATAGCAAACTTTAAACCCCGCATCTTTTAATAATTTTGTCGCCTTGATAGTTGTTTTAATGTCATGGCCTCTATTATTAATTTTTAAAACATCATCATAAATACTTTGAACGCCAATTTCTACTCTCGTGACGCCTAATTTTCTTAACCATAAAATTTCTTTTTTGTTTATGAAATCAGGTCTTGTTTCAATTGTTATGCCAACAATGCGATGTTTTGCTTTTTCATTTACTTTTTGGGCGCTTTCAAGATTCCTTGATATTTTTCCATTGGCGCCATCAAAAATTTTTTTAATAAATTTTTTTTGATAATTTTTAGGCAAATAGGACCAAGTACCACCAATAATTATAATTTCTAATTTATCAGTTGGATGCCCTGTTTTTTCTAGCGCTTTTATTCTATCTCTAACTTGTTTAAAGGCATCAAAATTATTTCTTATAGCCCTCATTATAGCTGGTTCATTTTTTAAATAGCTTTTTGGCATTTTTGGTTGACTTGGACAGTAAACGCATTTGCCGGGGCAAAAAAATGGTTTTGTAGCAATTGTAATTATAGCTACACCAGATAAGGAGCGTATTCTTTTAATGCGGAACAAAGAGATAATCGCTGGGTCTTCCTTTAAATCTTCTTTTTTTATAAAATTATAGTAGCTGGCTAAAAGTTCAGTATTTTGGGGAAGTGGAATCTTGTATTTCTTAGAAATTTCTCTTTTAAATCTTGAAAGCTGATTTTTATTTTTTATGTTAGCATTTATTAATTTTTTTATAATTTGAGTATTTAACATTTTTATGGATATAAATTATGCTAAAGAGTTAATTAATCAAGTACGCAAAGATTATAACATAATAGCCAAAGATTTTTCAAAAAGTCGTAGTTATTTTTGGGAAAGCCTTCAATTTTTAATTGACGATTATGTAAAGCCAGGATTTAAAATTTTAGATTCTGGCTGCGGTAATGGCCGTCTTTATGAATTATTAAAAGATAAGAATATTGAATATACCGGTTTAGATTTTTCAGAAGCCATGATTAATGAGGCAAGATTGCGATATTCCGGTGTAAATTTTATGGTTGCTAATTCTTTAAATTTATGGTTTCCGGAAAAATCTTTTGATATTATTTATAGTTTTGCTGTTTTGCATCATATTCCTTCAAAAGAATTACGTTTAAAATTTTTATTAGAAGCCAAACGAGTTTTAAAAGATGACGGCTATTTTATTATAACAGTTTGGAATCTATGGGCTAATAAAAAAGCAGTAAAATTATTTTGGAAAAACTTATTGAAAAAGATTTTTTTTCTTTCTAAATTAGACATTGGCGATATTTTTTACTTATGGAAAAATAAAAATGGTATGGTTTTGGCTCAAAGATATTGTCATATGTTTACCGAAAAAGAATTAAAGAATTTGTTTATTGAAGCAGGATTCTTTGCTGAGAAAATAGGTATCGTCAAAGAAAATCAAGAAAGCAATATTTTCATAGTTGCTAGAAAACGATAACACTTGAAATTTAAAGATTTTTAGAGGGTCGGAATTTGTAAAACACTTTAAGCCTTTATCGATTATTTGCGCTATTAATCTATTTTCTTCGGTGGCAAATAGTTGAGATCCTTTTAAAGATCAAATTAATTTAAAGCTTAAATAAATAAAACTCAAACCACAACTGATATTAAATCCTAAATCCGAAATTCTAAATTCTAAACAATATTAAAATTCAGATGTTTAAAGTTGACGCTTTGAGTTTTACGCTTTGAGTTAAATTTGACATTTTATTTTTGAATGTTAAAATCTAAACTAGATGATAATAAAAAGTATTTTTATTAATTTTTTCAAAAATATAATTAATAGTTTATATTTTTATAATTTATGTTTTAGCAGAATCTTTGGATTTTGTAGACTGCTACTCTAAATTATAAAATTATAACCCTCTTAGGTATGAACAATAAATATTTGATTCCATTATCTATAATTATTGCAGCTTTTATAATTGGAGGTGCTATTATTTTGAAAGATAAGAATACAAATAAGGGCAATACGCAAGTTGAGAGCGGGAAAGCTTCGATTGAGATTGATATAAACCGAAACGAGATTTTAGGCAATAAAAATGCTAAAGTCAGCTGGGTGGAATTTGGCGATTATCAGTGTCCTTATTGCAAGAAGCTTCATAGCGGCGCTAGAAAAGAGATTATTAAGAAATATGTTGATAGCGGTAAGATTAATATGGTGTTTAAAAATTTTGCTTTTTTGGGCGAGGAATCTGTTTGGGCAGCCGAAGCTGCTCTTTGTGCTAAGGATCAAGGGAAGTTTTGGGATTATCACGATTTGCTTTTTGAAAAACAATCAGGCGAGAATCAAGGCACTTTTAAGAAAGATAACTTAATAAAATGGGCCGCTGAGTTGGGTTTAAATGTTGACGAATTCAAAGGATGCTTGGATTCTGAGGTAAAGAAAAGCGAGATTCAAAAAGATTATGAAGAAGGTATTAAAGTTGGGGTAGAAGGTACGCCGACAGTATTTATTAATGGTGAAAAAATGGGAGGCGTATTACCAGTAGAAAAATATGAAGAGGTTATAGAAAAATTCTTAAATAGTTAATTAACTATTTTCTGCCGATTGCGGTGATTCTAATTTAGCACCTTCGGTGGAATAAAATCTATGTATAAATGCCCTCATTGCGATTATATTGCGGAACAAGAAGGAAAATGCCCTAATTGTGGTTCCTATTTGATTGAAGAAATATGGGAAGAAGATGAAGAAGAAGATTAATGACTTAAATTTTGTAAATGAAACTAGTTAAAATTGCGAAAATTAGCAAGGTCGGTTTAAAGGTTTAAAATTATAAAATATTTAATAAAAATACAATTATGTTTAGGTGTCCATCATGCGATTATATAGCAGAAAGCGAAGGTCAGTGTCCGGATTGCAATGTTGATTTAGTTGAAGAAAGTCCTGAATCGGAAGAAGAGCCGGAGGAGTCATCAAAAGGGATAGGGAACTAAATTTTTTAATTAAATAAGATAGATAATATTTAAAATTTAATCCTCATTCTTGCTGAGATATTATTTGTAGTCTTAAGGCTATACTTTAATAATGTCTCGAACATTAAACATTGAGATTATGATTTATGATTACGATGCCTTTTGCATCGTTTTTTTATTAAAATTTTATTAAAACTTAAGTTTGTCCTACATCGTTATTTCGTTTTTTAAAAATCCAAAATTGTAAAATTTTAAAATTGTTCAACTTAAGAC
>JBBIUM010000038.1:4525-6874 GCA_037440245.1 Candidatus Yanofskyibacteriota bacterium
TATAACATTCTATTATAACAGATTATTGCTAATTGTTGACAAAAATTTTATTTTTGCTACACTTGTAATTAATTTAATTAATTAGCAATCTCCTTATTAGATTGCTAAAAAATTTCAAGACATCTTGGTTAATAAAAAGTTTTACTGTTTGCAATAAAATAAATTTAATTCAAATTTAAAAAAAATTCAAATTATGGATATAAATAATTTTACTTATAAAGCACAAGAGGCTTTAAAGAGATCTCAGGAAATAGCTGCTGAATTTTGTCAACAACAAGTCGATGTGTTACATTTATTAGCTTCTTTACTTTCACAAGAAGACGGTCTCGTTATTTCTATTTTAAATAAATTAGGCATTGATAATCGTTTATTATCAGCTGATATAGAACGAGAAATTAATCGTTTGCCTCGAATTTTTGTTCATTCTTTTGACTTTGCGCAAATTTTTTTGTCGCAAGATTTGGCTAGAGTTTTGGATAAGGCTGTAAAAGAAGCAAGAAATATGAAAGACGAATTTGTTAGCGTTGAACATTTATTTTTAGCCATTCTCCAGATAAAAGGCAAGGCAATGGAAATTTTATCTAAATACGGAGTTGATTATAATAAAGTTTTACCGATTATTTCCGAGATTAGAGGAAGTTATAAAGTTGACAATCCTAATCCTGAAGCTAGATATCAAGTTTTGGAAAAATACGGTAGAAATTTAACAGAACTTGCCAGAAAAGAAAAATTAGACCCGGTTATCGGACGCGACGATGAGATAAGAAGAGTGATTCAGGTTCTATCAAGAAGAACGAAAAATAATCCTGTACTGATTGGTGAAGCGGGTGTTGGCAAAACGGCAATAGTGGAAGGATTAGCGCAAAGGATTGTTGCGGGTGACGTACCTGAAAGTTTATTGGATAAAGAATTAATTGCCTTGGATTTGGGTTCTATGCTTGCCGGCACTAAATTTAGAGGAGAGTTTGAAGATAGATTAAAAGCTTTTGTTAAAGAAATTGAACAATCGGCAGGGAAAATAATTTTGTTTATAGACGAACTTCACACGCTTGTTGGCGCCGGAGCCGCGGAAGGCGCTATTGACGCTTCTAATTTATTGAAACCGGCATTGGCACGCGGAGAATTGCACGCTATTGGCGCCACTACTTTGAAGGAATATCAGAAATATATTGAAAAAGATCCGGCTTTAGAGCGCAGATTTCAGCCAGTCATGGTTGTTGAACCAAGTATTGAAGATACGATTGCGATTTTGAGAGGCATTAAAGAGAAATATGAGGTTCATCATGGCGTAAGGATTGCTGATGCGGCGCTGGTTGCTGCTGCCAATCTTTCGGCAAAATATATTACAGATAGATTTTTACCAGATAAAGCAGTTGATTTAATGGACGAAGCAGCTTCCGCCTTACGGTTGGAAATTGATAGTATGCCGCAAGAATTAGATAATTTTAAACGCCAGATTATAAAACTTGAAATTGAAAAGAGGGCGCTTCAGAAAGAAAAAGGGAAAGAAGAAAAAGCTGAACTTAAAAGAATAGAAAAAGAATTGGCTAATATTAAAGAAAAAAGCAGAGAATTAGAGATGCAATGGCGTAATGAAAAAGAATTAATTGCCAAAATTCATAAATTTAAAAAAGAATTAGATAATCTAAAGCAAAAAGCAGATATTGCCGAGAGAGAAATTGATTTACAAAAGGTTGCTGAAATTCGTTATTCTCAAATTCCCGAGATTGAAAAGAAATTAAAAGATGCCGAAAAGAAATTAAAAGATCTTCAAAAGAATTCCAGATTTTTGAAAGAAGAAGTAACAGAAGAAGATATTGCTCGAATTGTGGCCAAGTGGACTGGAATTCCAGTTGTAAAAATTCTTCAAAGTGAGGCTGAAAAATTATCGCATGCTGAAGAAGAATTAAAAAAACGGGTAGTTGGCCAAGATGAAGCTATAAGTATTGTGGCTAATGCTATTCGTCGATCGCGCGCCGGCATTTCTGAAGAAGTTAGACCTATTGGTTCTTTTTTGTTTATGGGCCCTACTGGCGTTGGCAAGACAGAACTTGCTAAAGCATTAGCTGAATTTTTATTTAATGATGAGAATGCCTTGATACGTATTGATATGTCGGAATATATGGAAAAGCATGCAGTTTCTAAATTTATTGGTTCGCCGCCTGGCTATGTTGGTTATGAAGAGGGTGGCCAATTATCTGAAAAAATAAGACGTAGACCATATTCTGTTATTCTTTTTGATGAGATAGAAAAAGCCCATCCAGAAGTTTTCAATATTTTGCTTCAAATTCTTGATAATGGTAGATTGACTGATGCCAAAGGTCGGCTTGTTAATTTTAAAAATACCAT
>JBBIUM010000039.1:0-6838 GCA_037440245.1 Candidatus Yanofskyibacteriota bacterium
CGTGGCCGTGCCAGAGGCAGGATTTGAGCCAGGGTCAAAAACAGCAAATTTGCCATTGTCGCCTCCTAAATAAATTTTATTATTCGTTGAGTCGTAAACAAGAGCATTTATGGTAGTTGTCGACGACCAAAAACTATTTATTTTGTCTCCCAAATCTATTGCTGTATCAGTTAATGTTTGATAAACAAAGAAGTTATTTGTTTTTGCCGCCGTATTACCACCAGGATAGACTCCGCCAACATAAAGGTTCTTATTTGTTGAATCAAATGTCATTGCTTTAATTTTATTTAGCGACCAAAAACTTATGGCGCCAGTACCTTCAGATAAATCAGTAAAGACACCGTTGGCAGGATTGGAACCAGGACAGAATTTTCCAAACATTGGTTTTAAAAGTCCACCATCTTGGGCAAAGAGATAAATACAATTATCGTAAGCGCTGTAAGTCATTTCCCTTATTTCCCAGCCAGCAGACGAAGTCCATAAACCACTAGAACTAGTAGCCTTACCTGTAAGATTTAAGGCGGTATCAGTATCTGGGTCATAAACCGCAAAGCCACCCCCTCCTGCCGTACTACCTCCTAAATAAATATCATTATTACTAGGATCATAGACAAGAATCTGAATATTCCCACTCCCCCAGAAACTGGAAATTTTTGAGGTTAAATCCGTGGCCGTACCAGTTAAAGGATTGGAGCCAGGGTCAAATGAAGCAAAGGCGCCAAAGCCATCATAACCCCCAGCTAAATAAATTTTATTTTGAACTGGATTAAAAGCAGCGGAAGTAATTAATTTATTACTTGGCCAGAAACTTGATATTTTTGAAGTTAAATCAGTTGAACTGGCGATATCTGGTTCATAAACTCCAAAAGCTTTATCATTGGCTACAAAGACATTACCACCAACCATATAAATATCCCCATGGTTTGAATCGAAAACCACTTGCATAAACCCCTTAGACCAAAAACTAGAAATTTGCGAACTTAAATCTGTTATTGTTTCAGTTATTGGATCATACTCCATCAAAATATTAGGATTTCTAACAATGTAATTTTTTGATGTTGAAGCGTTGTAAACAGAATATGTTGTATAGCCTCCAGCACTAAGTTTACTGTCTAAATTAGTGAAAGAAGAGGAAGCAGGATTGAGTGGGTTATCTAGCCTGGCAAAAGTATTGTTCATTGTAGTAAAGTATAATTTATTATTTAACGAATCATAAGATATTGATGAGGTATTAAGCGAAGAATTATTTACTCTATTTTTATTTCCATAATAAGATTGCAATTGCTGTTCTAAATCAATAACCCTATTAGTTTCAATATCATAAGCTATAATACCCGGATCATTATCTGCGCCGCTGAAATAAATATATTTGTCAACCGCTGCCATTGAAACATTGCCGCCAGCTTCGCCGCGAACACGGCTAGAACCGCCTAATTTATAATTTAACCTATTGGCAAAACCATTACCATAAATTGACGAATCGGCATGAGGATTATAAGCCAAGGCCATGCTTGAAGCAGTATCCCAATAACCAGTAGAGGCCGCAGAATCTTTATAGAATTCAGAATCAAATTCTTCAGTAAAACTGCGAGTTCTTATTTGAATAACTGAAGATTTTGCTTTTCTGAAGGGAAAATTAAAACCAAAAATTAATGAAATGATAATTAAAAAAACAAAAATTTGTCTAATAATTTTATGATTAAAGATTTTTAAGAATGAATTTAAAAATTTTTTAACCATATCAGTTATTTCTAAAATAATAATCTAATTCTTTTATCCAATTAATATTATAAGTTTTATAAAAATGATTGGCAAGAGAAAATTCTAAAATAGGACGATTATCAGTTGTAATTTCAGCAGTAAAATTTAAAATATTTGAAGAGTCGCCGATATAAAAATTTTTTACTGAATCAGCTGAAGTTATTTTATTCTGACTAGCCACTAATAAAATTTCATATAATTCTTCATTTCTTTGACCAAGAGAATAAATTTGAAATATCTCAAAATCTTTTTTCTGCATTTCATAAAGCGGCACCCATTGGCCAAAGACGCCATTGGCGCTAAGATGATTTTTAATCAATTCAAAAAATTCTTTGGAAACCATAAAACCGCTTCCTTCTTGCCAAATATCAAACGGCTGTGAAATAATTATATCAAATTTTCGATTACTATTATAAAATAACCATTTTCTTGCATCTTCAATAATTAATTCGTGCTGTTTGTTATTTAAAATGTCATAATTAATATCTTTAAAAAAACGAGCTGCTTTAACAACATTGGGATTTATTTCCGCGGTAACAGTTTGAATATTTCCTTTTAAAAAATAGCCAGCTGTTATACCGCAGCCTAATCCAATATTAAAGGCGTTTTTAGGCAATGAATTATAATTATTTTTAAATATCTCTATTGGTATCCGACTAATATTTTGAATTGTGGCAATCCCAAAAGGGGTATTACTGCATTGAGTTTTCCCGTTAATTTTAAGAATTTTTATTTGGTTAGCAATGTCTGCAACAGTAGTTAAACCAAAGACGTTTTCTTTAGCAAAAATAATATTGACGGCTCGCAAATCAGCTAAAATTTTTTGGATAGATAATTCCGGATTTAAGATTGCAAAAAAACCAGTGCTTAAAAACTTAACATCGTACTTAAAGAAAAATAAGGGAATCAAAATTAAAAACAAAATTATGGCATTTTTAAAAGTTTTATTTTGTTTATTAGTGGCTAGAAATATTAGGCCGGCAATGATATTGACAAGGCCTGCTAAAATTAAACTTGTTTTCACGCCTAATAAAGGAAGGAGCACAAAACCGGCTACAATTGCTCCTAAAATAGAACCTAGACTATTTAGGCTATAAAGAAAACCTGTATCTCTCCCTACAGCTTTTATATCAGAAATATAAATTTTATTGGCCAAGGGCCAACTGGCGCCAATAAGCATTGCTGGAATTAAAAGAATCAAAAAAACCAAAAAGTAACTTAAAATAAAAAAACTTTTGCCACTCGTCATTTGATAAAAACTAAAAAACCAAAACGGCAAACGACTAAATAATAAAATTAAAAGACCGTTATAGAACCCAATTATTATTTGGAAATAACCAAAATATTTACCTAGATTTGTTAATTTATCTATAACCTTACTCAATAACCAAGAACCCAAAGTTAAACCGCTCATTATAGCTGCTAAAATAATAGAAAAAGAATAAGTCGTTGAGGCTAAAACAAGACTTAAAGGCTTTGGCCAAATTATTTCATCAATAAAAGTAGCCATTCCCGAAAGAAAAAGGCAAAGAGGAATTATTATTCTTTTTGAATGCATAAATTATTTTTGGTTTTGTAATTTGTCATATTATTATTTTCTTTAATCAGAAAAATTGGTTTATGCACCCTGCAGGATTCGAACCTGCGACTTTTGCAATGTGAATGCAACGCTCTACCGCTGAGCTAAGGGTGCTTTAAAATAAAAACTTAATTTTCAAAACATATTATTTTATTATCCATTAATTTGAAATCTCTGTCAAAAAACATCCGACAATTTGTCGGATGCCATCAGAAATTCTAATCTCAAAAATATTTTAAATATTTTATCTTAACTCTGTTCTAATCCGAATTTATCAATCACTTTGACATTTTTACCCTCTAAAATATCTCTAATAAAATTATCAAACATTTTGTAACGATAATCAAACTCTTTACTCGTCATTATTACATAATTCAACTCCCGACCCATTTCTGATTCTAAATTTTTAATAAAATTTTTAAGCTTATTTTCTTTGAGATGGTCAACTACTAAAAACATATCGGCTCTGGCATTTTCATAATTTAAAAAAATACCAGAAAGTATAAGAAGCTTTACTCTACCCATTGATGCTATTTTAGTAGCCAATTCTTTGAAAGAGACAGGACTTGATTTTAAAACTAAATTTCTTAACTCTTCATAAAAATTAAACGAAGGATTAGCACCATAGACAATCCATTTTTTTGTTCTGCCACTTTTTGACTTTTCTTTAATAACTTTGCTCCTCAAAAGTTTAATATTCTTTAAAATATCTATTTCGCGTTTAACACTCCGAGGATGACAATTTATCATCTTGGTCACATCAGAAATTTTGAAAAATTTATCAAAATTTCTTAAAAACATCCTTAAAAGCCTAACTTTAATTTTATTATCAAAAAGCCTTTCTAAAACTTTGACTTGTTCTTTAAATGACTTCATAGACAATTTATGCTAAAATATACAAATGATGATATATAAAAAATAATAGTTTCTGAAATCTTAATTGTCAATGTCTTTTAAAGGTCTACTATGAATAACCAAGGGATCAAGAAATAAAATACTAGTTTCCTTACGAAGCTCTAAAAAATATTTTTAATCTCATACTTTATAAATCTTTCTAACTATGTATCCTAACTGGGAAAAATACTGTTTAACAAATATTACTGATAAAAAAAGACTTTTTAATAGCGGCGGAATATTCACTATTGAGCCATCTAGTTTTGATTTAATACCATTAGGTTACCTCTTTATTGTTGCCAACTTTGTAAATAAAAAAGAAGGAAGTTTAATTAATAATATAATTTTTAAAATAAAAAATGAGTACTATTTGAAACCAGAGAGAAAACCTTATGAAAGTCTTGAAGCAGCTTTAGTTAAAACAAACAATTATTTAGCCGAAATTATTGAAAAAGGCGATATTGATTGGATAGGCAAATTAAATTTTGCTTGCTTAGTTCTGGCTAATAATATTGTTTACTACACTCAATTAGAAAACGCTTATTTTTATATTTTAAGAGACCGTATTCTTACCGACCCATCTAAACCTTTTAAAAATTCTAAATATAATCCCCTTAAACCATTTAGTTATATAATTAATGGAAAAATTTTTGAAAATGATATTTTATTACTTATCGCCGGAAATATTACCGATTATATTAAAGAAAAAGATTTAAAAATATTATTTGAAAATAATAAAGAGGCAAGATTAAAAGAAATTAAAAATAAAATATTACAAAGCAAAGAAGAAAAAAGAGTAGATTTAGTTTATATAACTTTTACTCCACAAAAGGTTAAAGAAAAGAAAGAAGAAAAAGAAACAAAAATAAATTTACCTTTCCAGATAGAGCCGTTAAAACCACACAGCAAAAAAAGAGAAACAGAACCTATTATCTTATCTAATCTTATCAATGAGATTCAACTTAAAAAAATCAGTAGCAAACCGAAAATCAAAAAAATAATCACTTAAGATTTTGAGATGTGATGCTGTCCCGCTGCTAACGCAGCGGGACAGCATTCTCCTCAAAAACTTAAATCTAAAAGAGGAATTCTTATTTCAGTTCAGCAACACCACCGGCTTCTTCTATTTTCTTCTTCAATTCTTCGGCTTCCTCTTTCTTCAAATTATCTTTAATAATTTTTGGCGCTCCATCAACTATATCTTTGGCTTCTTTTAAACCAAGGCCGGTAGCTTCTTTAATCACTTTTATAACCTGAACCTTTTGTTCACCAGCTGATTTTAATTCAACAGCAAAGGTAGTTTTTTCGGCTACGGCTGCTCCACTTTCGCCTCCTGCTACAGCTGGCGAAACAGCAACCATTGATGCCGCCGAAACGCCAAATTTTTCTTCCAAGATTTTAACAAGCTCAGCTATTTCGATAACAGACATTTTCTCAATGGTTTCAACTATCTCTTTAAATTTTTCTGGAATTTTTATCTCTTCTGGCATATTTTTATAATAATTTTATATTTTATAAATATATTTTTCGACCTTGGTTATTTCTTAGAAATACTTGATAATACTAAGATTAAATTTCTGATTGGTGCTTTTAATATGGCGACAAAATTACGAATTGGCGCTTGTAAAACTGATAACAACTGACCATATAAAATCTCCCTTGAGGGCAAAGTCGCGATATATTTTACTTCACTGACATCGATTGCCTTATTTTCAAAAAATCCACTAAAAATCACAAGCTTTTCATTCTTTTTAGCAAAATCATAAACTAATTTAAATATTAAATAATCTTGACCAAAGAGTAAAAGCGTTGAACCTTTATAACTTGAAAAATTAAAACCAGTTATTGCCAATTGTTCTAACACTTTAATTAAAATCTTTTTCTTGACAACCTTAGCAAAACCTCCAGCTTGTTTAATTTTCCTACGCAAATTTGAAAAATCTGAAACATTTAAGCCGCTGAAATCGCAAATTAAAAAATAATTATATTTTTTCAAAAGCTCGCTTATTTTTTCAGCATCTTGGTATTTTTGTTGTTTAGAACGCATATTATAATTACATTTAAAGAATATAAATCTAAACAATTTATTAATTAAATAATTAAAAAAACAGGCTTTTAGCCCGCAAAATTTCTTATCGATAAAAAAATAAAATTTTATATTATTTTTTCTTATATCCTCTATCCTCGGCAGGAAAATTATGCTGCCGCTTTAATCTTAATTATTGAATTGCGGCTAGCGCCTGCTGTCTGCGGACTAAATATTTTTTCTCTTTATTAGATAATAATTGATCAAATATTTTTGTCAAGACCTCGAATTGAATGGTCTAGAAGGATTTTTGCGGGCTTAATTTTCGGAGCCTTCCCGCCCTTATCAATTTGTAATAATTGTCAACAAAAATCCGCCGGCGTTGGTTAGCATACCGACGGATTCTTGCCTGCCTCGTATAATAACGAAGTAACTTGTGCGGGGCGTCCGACGGACGGCTGCTAACCCAGCCTCTTACTTTAATCTTATTATTTGCTTATTTCTTTTTCAATATCCTTAATTTCTTTGCCGATAAATTTTTCGGAGATTTCCAGGGCTTTTTTAAGCTGTTCGGCTAT
>JBBIUM010000040.1:0-6642 GCA_037440245.1 Candidatus Yanofskyibacteriota bacterium
TTAATAGAGAAAAACAAAGAAAATATAAAAAATTTAGCTGAAGAATTAATAAGGAAAGAAACGTTGACGGGAGAAATAAAAAAATTTTTTAAAAAGGAATCTTAAAAGAAAAAAATAACCATAGTTTTCTATGGTTATTTTAAATTATTGTAAGGGATTTTTAGGTCCTGCAAAAATTTTCTTTTTTTACAAAAATAGAGATTTATTTATTATTAAGTTATATTGCTTTTTGCTTAATAAATAATATTATAATAAACTATCGTTATGAATATAAAAAATGATTTAAAATATTTTTCAAAAAAAATTAAATATTTAATTGGAATAGACGAGGTTGGTAGAGGATCCCTTGCTGGCCCGGTAATCGTGGCAGCTATTTTATTTAATAAAAAGAAGTTAAAAGAATTAAACAGACGATTTAAAAATTTAAAAATTGAACTAAGGGATTCAAAGAAGTTAAATTGTTTACAGCGGCAGAAAATTTATGATATTATTAAAAAATCTTCTGTTATTTTTTCCGTATCGTCCTCTAGTCATAAATTTATAAATAAAAGAAATATAAATAATGCTATTTTTTCGGCAGCCAAAAGGGCGCTGAAGAAAATTATTGAGAAAAATCAAGCTAAAAATTATAAGGTTATCATAGATGGCAATTTAAAAATTCCCAATTTAGAAATTTGTCAAGAAACAGTCATTAAAGGTGATGAAAAATTATTTTCTATTGCTTGCGCTTCAATTGTAGCCAAAGTAATTAGAGATAGGATAATGATTAGGTTAAGCAATAAATATCCTGAATATTATTTTTTTAAAAATAAGGGCTATGGCACAAAAGACCATATAGAAATTTTAAAAAATAAAGGTTATTGCGAGATTCATCGTCAGAATTTTTTAAAAAAGATAATTTAATTGCATCATAATTTAGAAAATAATATAATTAAAATAATCTTTCCGTTAAATTACAAAGGAGGTAGAAGAACTCAAAAATATTATAAAAATTTCTTAGAGAATCTATGTTTAGAGTTGGTTTAAATCAAAATGATAATTTAGATTTAAAAACTGAAACAAATAAAAAATTAAATATTAATTGGGATATTGTTGAAAGTAGCCTTGCTGAAGGAACTTATTCGGGGTATAAATCAGCTATTATTGAAATGGAAAAAATTTTTCGCGAAATAGCCAAAAATAAAAAATTAAAATGGCAAGAAAATGAAGAAGAATTACCCCAAAATATCGCTAGGAGGATTATTGAGTTGGAAAAATTAAAATATGCGCGAAGAATTTATTTTAAAATTTTGCATTTAAGAAATTTTAATCCGACCTATTTTGAAACGAGAAATGCCATTGAAGGTTATTATTTAGCAATTGAAGATTTAGAAAATTTTAAACAATCATTGTTTGCAACAAGAGTAGATATTGAAATTTTTGCGGGAAAGATATTGAAAATTTTAGCTAAAGTTTTTTTATTTTTAATTTTAATTTCTGGCATTATAGTTTTATTTGCCGATAATTCTGTCTTTCAGTCTTTATTTATAAAACTATTGAATATTTCTAGGTTTTTTATTTACAAAATAATGCTGTATATTGCTATTGCGGCTTTTGTTTCTGTTGCGATAATTTTTATTATAAAGATAATGAAACGAAAAAAGCAAAAAGAATAGAATAGCAGAGGATTGAAATAGATTGAAATATTTAATATTTTAATAACTAAATAATTTTTTATATTTTATTTTAAAATTAAAAATTTTATAATGCGCCCTTGTTCGTTAAGATTAGAACTCAGGCTTTTATATTGCAGTGTTTAAGTTTATGTTTACTCATCTTCATGTCCATAGTCATTATAGTCTGCTTGATGGTCTTCCAAAAATTGAGAATTTAGTTAAATGCGCTAAAAAATTTAATATGGAATCCTTAGCTATTACCGATCATGGAGTCTTATATGGCGTTATAGAATTCTATAAAAAAGCGAAGAAGGCCGGCATAAAACCTATAATTGGTATGGAGGCGTATGTTGCGACAAATGGTTTACATCTGAAGAGACCAAAGATTGACGATGAGAGGTATCATTTAACATTACTTGCTAAAAATAACCAAGGATATAAAAACTTGGTTAAATTAACTACGATTGCTCATCTAGAAGGATTTTACTATAAACCTAGAATTGATAAAGATTTACTTCGCCAGTGCAAGGATGGTCTTATTGTGCTTTCTGGCTGTCTTGCTGGTGAAATTCCTCAACTTATAATTGCCGGTAAAATAGACAAAGCCTATCAAGTTGCAAAGGAATATAGGGATATTTTTGGCGAAGATTTTTATTTAGAGCTTCAATCGCACCCTAATATAAAAGAGCAGAGTATTGCCAATGAAAGGATAATTAAAATCTCCAAAGAATTAAATATTCCTGTAGTGGCAACATGCGACGCTCATTATTTGTATCCAGAAGATGCTGATGCCCAAGATATTTTGGTTTGCGTTCAAACAAATCATAAAGTGGAAGAAAAAGAACGCTTAACAATGAAACAAGACGATTTTTCGCTTAAATCGCCTACTCAAATGGAAACGGAATTTAGCTATATACCAGAGGCAATTAAAAATACAGAAAAAATTGCCGCCCAGTGCAATGTGGAATTTAATTTTGGCGAAGTTAAATTGCCTTATTTTGACATTCCTGAAAATAAAAATAAAGATGAATATTTGGAAGAATTGTGTTTAGAAGGTTTAAGAAAAAAATATAATATTGATATTTTATCATTGAAAGAGATACCTTCTGATTTAGCAACTTCCAAACAAGAAATAATAAACAGATTAAAATTTGAGCTTGATGTTATTAAAAAAACAAGATTTGCTGATTATTTTTTAATTGTTCAGGATTTAGTAAAATGGGCAAAAACAAATGGTATCGTTGTTGGGCCTGGTAGAGGTTCGGCAGCTGGCTCTATTGTTTCTTATCTTTTAGATATTACTGCTGTTGATCCTCTAAAATATAATTTGCTTTTTGAGAGATTTTTAAATCCTGATAGAGTTAGTTTGCCTGATATAGATTTGGATTTTGCCGACACTCGTCGCGATGAAGTTATTGCTTATGTCGCTCAAAAATACGGCAAAGAGAATGTTTGTCAGATTATAACTTTTGGAACTATGGCGGCGCGCGCTGCAATAAGAGATGTTGGACGAGCGCTGGGTTATACTTATACTTTTTGCGACCAGGTGGCAAAAATGATTCCTTTTGGTTTTAATTTGAATATGGCGCTTAATAGAGTTTTAGAATTTAGACAATTATATGAATCTGATGAACAAGCAAAAATATTAATAGATTTTGCCAAAAAACTTGAAGGAGTGGCACGCCATACTTCTATTCATGCTTGCGGAGTTGTTATTAGTCGCGAGCCTCTTATTGAAGAAATTCCCCTTCAGCGGGCAACACAAAATGATAATATCATAACGACACAATATGAAATGAATACAATAAGCGAGTTAGGATTTTTAAAAATGGATTTTTTAGGTTTAAGAAATTTAACCATCATTGAAAATTGTTTAAATCTTATAGAGAAAACAACAGGCGAAAAAATTGATATTAACCAGATTAAATTAGATGATGCCTCTGTTTTTAAGATGCTTCAGAGAGGAGAGACTATTGGTATCTTCCAACTTGAATCCGAGGGTATGCAAAATTGTTTAAAAAGTATTAAACCAACAGAATTAGAAGATTTAATTGCCATTATAGCTCTTTATCGTCCTGGCCCTATTGAATTTATTCCTCTTTATGCTAAACGAAAACAAGGTAAAGAATCAATAGTATATCTTCATGAAAAACTCCGTCCAATTTTGGAAAAAACGTATGGCATTCCTATTTATCAAGAACAAATTATGGAAATAGCCAAACAATTAGCCGGTTTTACTCCTGGCGAAGCCGATATATTACGAAAGGCAATAGGCAAGAAAATTGCAACGCTTTTAGAGGAACAAAAAATTAAATTTATTAACGGCATGATAAATAATGGCATTAACGAACATGTTGCTCGAGAAATTTGGCATTGGGTTGAGCCATTTGCTCATTACGGATTTAATCGTAGTCATTCGGTTTGTTATGCTTTGATTGCTTATCAAACAGCATTTTTAAAACATTATTATCCTTTGGAATTTATGACTGTACTTTTAAATTCTGAAAGTGACGATGTGGAACGTATTGCTTTTTTAAAAAATGAGGCAGTGAAGATGGGTATAAAAATTTTACCGCCTGATGTAAATAAGAGCTATGAAAATTTCACGATAGATAAGGAGTGTAATGCAATCAGATTTGGTTTGGCGGCCATTAAAAATGTGGGTAAAAATATAGCTAAAGCGATTATTGATGAGCGTGAGAAAAATGGAGAGTATCAGAGTTTTGTTGATTTTATAGAACGCCTGGTATCGAAAGAATTGAATAAAAAAACACTAGAGAGTTTAGCTAAGGCTGGCGCTTTGGATTTCTGCGAAGAAAGAAAAAAAATTATTGAGAATATGGAAGACATTTTGAATTATATGCGAAATTTTAAAAAAGTAGAAAATAGCACTCAGCAATCTCTTTTTGGCAAAAATGGCAGCATTTCTCGATATAGATTGTTTTCTCTGAATTTGAAAGACACTCCGCCCTCTTCCAAACAAGAAAAATTACGATGGGAAAAAGAACTTTTAGGTTTTTATATTTCCGGTCATCCGCTTGATGAGGTGAGGGATAAGATTGCTGTTGCTTGCCCCATTAAACAAATTTCAAACAATATCGAGGATTATATTATTGCTGGAGTTATTAAATCGTTGAAAAAAATTATTACAAAAAATGGCGAGGCAATGGTCTTTGCTGACGTTGAAGATTATAGCGGAAGCATTGAAACTATTATTTTTCCCAAAATCTTAAATCAATATTTTTCAGCAGTCCAGGAAGGAAAAATTGTTTTGATAAAGGGGAAATCGTCAAGGCGCGATGCGAAGTTAAAATTTATTGCAATAGAAATAAAAGAAATACTATAACAATAAAAAAGACGAGTTTTATCGTCTTTTAAAAGTATATTGAGGTTGTCCGAAAATAGGATTTTTGAAGAAAATTTTGATTTATTTACGAACAAATTTTTCTAAAAAATCACCAAAATTAAAGTTTTCGGACAACTTCATTATCAGATTGATTAATTAATGGCCTGGCTAATCAATATCCATAACAATGTCCATAATCCTGTGAAGTAAGCAATCTTCACCAAGTTAGCTATAATAAATAACATTTTATCACTCCATTTATTGGCACATAATATAACACCTATTTCTGTTAACCAGGGGAGCATTCCTGTCAGGATAATAGCCGTTTTACGTCCAAATTTTTTCAGAAACTGGAATTTATAATAATTTTCTTCTTGGAATTTTTTTATAAAAAAATTCCAAATTATTTTTAGCAGTTCTATTAGATTATTTTTTACTGAGTTTTTATTTATATTATTTAAGAAATCCTTTACTGCCTGAGTAGAAACAATGGAGTGAAAAATCCAATTTCTAAACCAAAACCACCAAAATAATTCTGCGCTTCCCCACAATCCAAAAATTAAAAAAATTGAAATTGAAGAAAATTTTAATATTTTGAGGAAGGGCATTATAATCATTTCCTTATTTAAGCACAAAAAAATAATGGAAACCATAATAGGCCATAATTTTAATAATTTCATTTTTTACCCCCTCTTTTTTTAAAGTCCAATAATTACATTTTATGATAAAAAGAAATAAAATACAAGAAAAAAAATTACCCAAGATTGTTGTAATCGTTGGGCCTACTGCTGTAGGCAAAAGCGAGCTAGCAATAAAATTGGCTAAAAAATTTAATGGCGAAATTATTTCAGCTGATTCGCGCCAAGTTTATAGAGGCATTGATTTAGCAACGGGTAAAGTTACTAAAAAAGAGATGGAGGGTATTAAACATTATTTGCTTGATTTAGTAAGCTTAAGGACTATATTTACTGTTGCTAAATTTAAACAATTAGCACATCAAGCAATAAAAGAAATTCTAAATAAAAATAAATTGCCGATTATTTGCGGCGGTACCCCATTTTATATCGATGCCTTAATTTACAACATTGATATTCCGCCTATAAAACCTGATTTTAAGTTAAGAAGAAAGTTAGAAAAAATGCCAACGAATAAATTGTTTGAGAAACTTAAAGAATTAGATGCTAGAAGGGCCGCAAATATTGATAGATTTAACCGTCGCAGATTGATTAGGGCGCTTGAAATTTTAATTAAGAGCGGTAAAAAAATCAAACCATTAAAGCGAGAATTATTGTTTAATGTTTTAAAAATTGGCGTGATAAGGCCGTCAGAAGAATTAAGAAAAAGAATTGAAAAAAGATTACTGAAGCGTTTGAAGAAAGGAATGGTTGGCGAGATACGAAGAGTTCATCAACAAGGAATTTCTTGGAAGCGTTTATATGATTTAGGGCTTGAATGTCGTTATATTAGTTTGTATTTGAGGAAGAAAATTACTTATCCGGAAATGGTTGGAATGCTTAAGAAAGAAATTTGGCATTTTGCTAAACGTCAAATGACTTGGTGGAAGCGAGATAAAACAATACATTGGCTTTCTAATTTTAGAAAAGCCAATGTCTTAATCCGTGAATTTCTTAAATGAGTAGG
>JBBIUM010000041.1:0-6135 GCA_037440245.1 Candidatus Yanofskyibacteriota bacterium
AAATCGTCCTTTTCGCTTCCGCTTCAAGGCGAGGCGGGCGGAAAGGGGGTTCGGTCTTTGCCCTTCCGCCCGCCGAGCCCGTTAATGAAATCGGTTCGAATTTTTTCAAATACACACCGCCAGTTAGGATTTTTCAAGCGGAAGAAAAGAATAAAAAGGTATCACACTTTAAAGAAGCGTTGAAAAGAAATATCAAAGTAAATTTTTTTATCAACACTTATCTCACGATCGTGAGATAAGTGTTGATAAAAATTAAATAAAAATGTTATAACTATCAGAGAAACTTTTATTACCAAAAAGTCTTGCCAAGTCCTATTTCTTATGAATATGAAAAAATACTAGAATGGTATAAGAAAAAGCCAGAGTTATTCATTTATCGTCTTCTAAATCTTATAATATGACTAATTTTTGGAAAGAAGGTGGTGAAGCTTAACACTTATAATTATAACTTATAATTATAATTTGAATTAAAGAAGCAGATAAGCAGAAAATAATTTTTCTAATGGCGTAAATGTAAAATCAGTAAAAGATTTTTCAAGGTTTTCTTATCCCCACCACCCTTTCCTTAATTTTGCAGCCCGTCCGCTGAAAAAATTTCAGGACTAAGTCAAAGCGGACGGAAAAAAAGTGGGTCTGAGTATCATCCCCACTGAGTGTCATCTCCACTATGAATTTTTGCCCGCTTGCTATTCACCGAAGGCGGGCTGGGATGAAAACGCTGGATGGGGTCACGCTCTCTATACTCTTGAAATATAAACGAAATCTATTAATCACAAAATTTACTTTTGATTGTCATACAGATTAATGATCAATGGCTTAGAGGGCGGGACAAAATTCAGTATCGGGATCTTGTTCAAAAAATTCTAACTTTGCCTAAAATTCTAACTTTGCTCAAAAAAACACCATATAAATTTTCCACTTCGTTTGAAATTTAGAGCATTTACTAATTGATTTACTAATTGATATTTAACAATTAATTAGAACTAAACTTGAATCAATAAAATTAAATTGATAAGATTAAACATATTTTAGTTTTAAACAAATTTATATAACTATAATTTAAATTTCAAAATGAAATCAAAAAATCACAAAATCTATTCGAGAACCGGAGACAAAGGCTACACAACTCTTTGGAAAAATTGTTTAAAATCGAAAGTATCAAAAACGCATCCCAGGATTACAACTTTAGGCGCTATTGACGAATTAAATTCAATCTTAGGAGTGGCAGTTGCTTTTAGTATTTCCAAAATTATTAAAAAAATCTTAACGGATATTCAAAACGATTTATTTATAATTCAAGCTGAAATAGCCGGCGCAACTAAAAAATTAAATTCTGAAAGAATTAAGAAATTAGAAAAAATTATTGATAGCTATTCATCAAAAATAAAATTTGGAAAATTTATCATTCCGGGTGGCACAAAGGCCGGCTCTTTACTTCATTTTAGCCGCGCCCTTTGCCGCCAAACGGAAATAGAGATAGTAAAACTTTTCAAAAAAGAAAAAATCAATCCGGCGATACTAAAATATCTTAACCGGCTTTCCAACCTCTTATATGTTTTAGCCCGATGGGAAAATAGAAAAACAAAAGAAAAATCACCTACTTATTAAAAGGTTTAAATGATATAAATAAAATTCCAACATTTTCTTTCTCTCTTTTATTTTTAGCCACGTTTTTAGCCACGCCCATCTAAATTCGACTCTAAACACTATTTCTTCTTTAAAAAAACTCCTCTTTCTTGCTATCTCTTACTATCTTTCATCTTTCTTTCCAAATTCTTCCAAATTTAAATACTCCTCGAATAAGGCAACCTTGTTTCAAATTTTTACATCTCATCAACAAAATAAAAGAACGTCTTTTAAGACGTTACTATTTGTTTTTGTGGCTCTATTACAAATGCCACAAATATCTTTTTAGCTCTACCGCAATTATTTTTTAAATTTCAAAAATTAAATTAGAAAATCATTGGGCCAAATTTTAAACAGACATTTCCCTTAAAATTTTAATTCTTTCTTCAATCGGAGGATGCGTCATAAATAATTTAGCCAACCAAGAAATTTGTTTAGCATTCTTGGTATCAGCTTTAAATGGATTAGCAATAAACAAATGCGCCGTAGAATTATTTGCGGCTTTTAAGCCGATGGGAAAATCGGCAATTTTTTCAAGTGCGCACGCCAATCCTTCAGGATAGCGAGTTAAAAGAGCGCCAGTAGAATCTGCTAAAAATTCTCTTTTTCTTGAAATAGCTAATTGTATAAGGATAGCAAAAAGTGGAGAAAGTAATACTAAAATAAGACCGATAAACATAAAGAGAGCGTTAAGTTGACCATTTTCTCTATCGTCTCTTTTGCTGCCCCAAAATGATAAACGCCATGTCCAATCCGATAAAATAACAATAAAACCAACCAAAACTGCAACAATAGTAGAAATTAAAATATCTTTATTGCCAATGTGTGAAAGTTCATGAGCGATAACACCTTCTAACTCAGAACGATCTAAAATTTCCAACAAGCCAGATGTTACGGCAATTGCTGCATGTTCTTTATTCCTACCTGTAGCAAAAGCATTTGGCGATTTATCATTAATAATATAAATCTTGGGCATAGGCAAGCCTGCAGTGATACAAAGATTTTCAACGAGACGATACAGTTCTGGCTTATCTTTGAAATCAATTGGTTTAGCATGGCTTAACGCTAAAACAACTTTATCGGAATACCAATAACTAAACACATTCATTAAGAGGCTAAAACCAACCGCGAAGTATAAAATCTGCGGTGATTGAAAATACTCGCTCAAAAACCAAGCCAAGACGACAATAACAACAAAAAATAAACTCATTAATAACCAAGTTTTTCTATTATTAGAAGAAATTTGAGTATAAATACTCATACTAATTTCGATTTAATCAAATTAAAAATGTTTAAAATTTAACCTCGGGAACTGTTTTCTCTCTTTCGTCCATATCAAAAAATTCTCTTTTATTAAATTTAAAAAAAGAAGCTATTATATTTGAAGGAAAAGATTCAATGGCGATATTAAAATCGCGGACATTGCTATTATAAAATCTTCTTGCGGCTTGAATTTTATTTTCGGTATCAGAAAGTTCTCTTTGAAATTCTATAAAATTTGTATTTGCTTTTAAATCTGGATAATTCTCGGCAACAGCAAACAAAGTCTTTAAGGTACTAGAAAGCGCATTTTCGGCAATCATTTTTTCATGTTGATTGCCAGCGCCAATTGCTTTTGCTCTTGCTTCAGTCACTTTTTCAAATAAATCTCTCTCATGGCTCATATAACCCCTAACTGCTTCCATTAGATTTGGAACTAAATCATGCCTACGTTTCAATTGAACCTCTATGTCTGACCAAGCTTCTTCTACCCTGTGCTTTAAACTAATGAGATGATTATATAAAATTATAATAATAAGAATTATAAAAGCAATTATGCCTAAGAGTATATACATCATAAATATATTATTAATAATATTTTTTATAATATACTTTGATTATATAAAATCTAAAGTTAAAATCAATTGTAAAACTAAATCTTTGTTAAAACTAATCTTTATTATTGAACAAAAACCTCAAACTAATTTCTCTCATTAACTGACGATCGTCTCGGAGCGATAGAAAATAGAAATATATAGATAAAAATTAAAACCAAACTTAAATCCAAACAAATTTAACTTAAAACTCAAAGCGCAAAACCACAACTGATGTTAAATCCTAAATCCGAAATCCTCAATTCTAAACAATATTAAAATTCAATGTTTAAAGTTTGCGCTTTAAGCTTTAAGCCTACTTTTGCTTTAATGTATGTATCCTATGCAAAAATTTGAAAAAAAATAAAAAATAAAGTATAAATAAATAAGAAAAAATGGCGCCATCGTCTAGTGGTTAGGACAGCGGGCCTTCAATCCGCTAACAGGGGTTCGACTCCCCTTGGCGCTACTTTTTATTTTATGCTAACCCCTAGCCTTTTATGCTAATTCTAGCCATCGAAACCTCATGCGATGAAACTGCAATTTGCCTTGCAGAATTTTCAGATAGCGGAGCAAAAATTCGCGAAAATCTTATTTCTTCTCAGATAAAAATTCACGCTAAATTTGGAGGAGTTGTTCCTTCTCTGGCAAGTCGTGAACATGTCAAAAATATTTTTCCTCTTCTAAAAATAGCAATGAAAAACAGCGATTATAAAGAAATTAATACTATTGCAATAACTAATGGCCCAGGTTTAATGCCAGCGCTTTTAATAGGAACAAACGTGGCAAAAACTTTATCGTGGCTTTGGAACAAACCTTTAGTGCCAATAAATCATCTGGAAGGGCATATTTATTCAGCTTTTCTTGAACCGCAAGAAAATGACGCTAATAATTATAAATTCAGAAAATTAAAATTTCCGATTTTAAATCTTATTGTCTCTGGAGGACATACTCAATTAACCCTGATGGAATCGCAAAATAAATTTCAAAATCTTGGCATCACGCTCGATGATGCCGCCGGTGAAGCATTTGACAAAGCGGCAAAAATTTTAAGATTAGGATATCCGGGAGGTCCTCTTATAGCAACTGCTAGTAATCAGCTAAAGGTAAATAATAAAAAACTTAAACTAAAAGAGTTGGTAATTAAACTGCCAAGGCCAATGATTAATTCAAAAAATCTGAATTTTTCTTTCTCGGGATTAAAAACTGCCACCCTTTATTTAGTTCAAAAATTGTTAAAGAATCACAAACTTAAAGATATTATCCCAGCAGTTGCCAACGAATTTCAAAATGCAATAATAGAAACTCTAGTAAAAAAAACAATAGAGGCAGCTAAAAAATATCAACCTAAAACAATTGCCCTCTCCGGTGGCGTTGCTGCTAACAAAAAGTTAAGAGAAGCGTTGGAGAAAGAGACCAAAAAAAATAAAATTATTTTTATAAAACCTGAAACAAAACTTTGCGGCGACAATGCTTTAATGATAGGCGCTGCTGCTTATTTCAGGACAAAAAATAAAAAAAATTTGGCGCCATGGAATAAACTGATAGTAAATCCTAATTTAAATTTCTAAAAATAAAAACCCCTGAATTTTAAATTTAGGGTTTATTATTTATTTTAAAATAATAAATTTCTTCTCTTTTTATTACTTTACTTTTTTGTTTTTTTTATTATTTTTGACGGCAACCAAAGAACCAATAACAAATATACAACTATTACGAGAAGGGAAGAAACCACATAAGAAACTATATTAGATAAATTTCCCAATAATAACTTTAATTTTTCTATAAGAACTATTAATAAGATAAATAAGAAATAACCAAAAATACAGCCACCAAAAATTTCTAAAACAATACTAAATAGAAAATATTTTAACTTCTCTTCTCTTTGAATAAAATACAGATCTCCAAGAATTATCATTCCTACTCCGACTAAAAACCCAATGAGGGTGTAAAAAATGTCTATCATTATATTCATCTTTTAAAGACCTCCTTTTATAAAACTTTTAATAGAATATCAAATAAAAATAAAAAATACAAGCTTCTGTATAGGATACTAACATTGAAAATTTAAGATTGAAGATAAACTCTATTTTTTCACCGCTTTAATAGAGCAGAAAAATAGCTAATCTACATCGTATTTTAAAAATTTCTGCTGGTGGCAAAAAATGAGAAATGATTTTATTAACAGAAACAAAAAAGACGATTTTTCCGCCTAAAGCAGATTTGTCTCTAGTATGACAAGGTTTTAGCGAGTGGATAGCTCATAAGCATAATTATTACTCATTTTCCTCTTTGGCAGCAATTTCAAAAAACCAGATTATTAAAATGTTAATTCCTTTTTCTACGAATAATCAATACCGACTCAAGAATAATGCTATTTTCCTTGCCAGAAACTTTAATATTCCTCGGTTCAATTTTGCATTCTACATTTTGTGTTTCAGAAATTTCTTTAAGCAACTCTTCCCATTTTTTTTGAGACGCTTGAAGACCAGCAAGAGGAGTGGCTTCTGCTGACTCTTGAAGAGGATAAATTCTAATTTCGCCGTCATTTTTTAAGGAAGCGAGAGATTTTTCAACAATTTTTCTTATATCCATAACTTCTTCGCCTGCCCAAACGCCATTTGATACCGCGCCTACCGAAACTATATAATCAATA
>JBBIUM010000042.1:0-6065 GCA_037440245.1 Candidatus Yanofskyibacteriota bacterium
AATTTAAGAAAAATTAATGTTTTTAAAACAATTGGAGCAATAGATAATTTAAAATTAAACACAAACATTGAAGGAAATTTTGGTATTGGCCATACTCGCTGGGCAACCCATGGAAAAGTTTCCGTCCCCAACGCCCATCCTCATTTCGATTGCCAAAAAAATATCTTCGTTGTTCATAATGGCATTATAGAAAATTATGCAGAAATTAAAAAATGGTTGCAAATGCTTGGTCATAAATTCCATTCCGAAACCGATACAGAGATTATCGCTCATCTTATTGAAGAATTCCAAACAAAAGAAAAACTAACCCTTGAAGAAGCGGCAAGAAAAACTTTTAAACTTCTATCTGGCACTTACGCGCTAGCAATTATATCAAGAAAAGAACCATTTAAAATTATTGTTGCTAAAAATTCTAGCCCTTTGCTTTTAGGCATAGGCAAAGACGAATTTTTTGTGGCATCGGATGCCACTGCCTTAATTTCTTATACAAAAAACATAGTTTACCTTGGCGATAAAGAATTTGGAATTCTCACGCCGGAAAATTACCGCGTGGCAACTATTGATGCGGTACCTGTTGCAAAAACAGAATATAAAATCAATTGGCAGGTGAAGGATTCATCTAAAAGAAAATTTAAGCATTATATGCTTAAGGAAATTTTAGAGACGCCCAACACTATAGAAAACGCAATTAGAGGCAGAATTGTTTTAAAAGACGGCATTGTAAAATTTGGCGGCTTAGAACAACTCAATAAAAAAATAAAAAATATAAGAAATATAATTGTTGTTGGTTGTGGAACTGCCTACTATGCCGGATTAATTGGCAAATATCTTCTTGAAGAATTATCAGACATAGAGGTAGAAGTTGAACAAAGTTCGGAATTCAGATACAGAAAATTTGTCTATGACAAAAAAACGGCTGTTTTGGCCATTTCGCAATCAGGAGAAACAGCAGATACTTTAGCTGCGATTAAAGAAGCAAAAAGAAAAGGACTTTTAACTCTGGGTATAGTTAATGTGGTAGGTTCTTCTATTGCTAGAGAAGTAAATGCCGGCATTTACAATCATGCTGGTCCGGAAATAAGCGTCGCCTCTACTAAAAATTTCATATCGCAACTTGTTATTTTAACGCTTCTTTCAATCTTTTTAGGCAGGCAAAGAAAACTAACGAGAAATCAAGCAATAGAAATTTTAAAAGAATTAACTAATTTACCCAAAAAAATCAATCTCTTATTCAACCAAATAATAAATATTAAAAAAATTGCCAAAAAATATTACCAATATCCTAACTTTATTTTTATTGGCAGAAAATACAATTACCCAATAGCATTGGAGGGTGCTCTGAAATTAAAAGAAGTATCCTATATCCATGCTGAAGGTTTTGGCGGCGGAGAATTAAAACATGGCCCCTTAGCGTTAATTGATGAAAAAATGCCTGTCATAGCTATAGCGCCCAAAAATGATGTTTATTCAAAAATGATATCAAATATAGAAGAGCTAAAAAGCCGTGGAGCAAAAATAATAGGAGTGATAACCGATAAAACTTCCTATCAAAAGTTATTTAACGATTTTATTTTAATTCCTAAAACATTGCCGGTGTTAGAACCAATTTTAACTGTTATCCCTCTTCAATTATTTGCTTATTTTTGCGCAGTTTTTAAAAAACTTAATCCCGACAAACCAAGAAATTTAGCAAAAAGCGTCACTGTAGAATAAAAATCATTCTAGCCGACTCATCTCGCCTATCACACTTAACTTATTTGATCTATCGGACCTATTGAACTTATCTGACCTTTAAACTATTTGACCTCTCCCCCTGTTTTTAAACTTATGATTCCTAAAAAAATAGAAGACAAAAAAATAGTTGTTATTGGCGGCGGCACTGGCAGTTACACGGTACTGAAAGGTCTCAAAAAATACTCAACAAACTTGACTGCTATTGTTTCTATGGTTGATGACGGCGGCTCAACAGGAAGATTACGCGACGAATTGGGCGTTCTTCCTCCGGGCGATATTCGACAATGTCTTGTTGCTCTTTCTGACGCCGATTTAACTTTAAGGAAACTTTTTAATTACCGCTTTGACAACGGAGATTTAAAAGGTCATACTTTTGGCAATATTTTTATCAGCGCCTTTGAGAAAATGACTGGTAATTTAAATAAAGCGCTAGAAGAAATTGGCAATGTTTTAAAAATAAAAGGAAGGGTGCTGCCGGTAACGTTGAATAAAATTAAGTTAGTGGTCCAACTTAATAATGGAACTAAATTAATAGGCGAAGATGAAATCAATCATTCTTGGTTTATTTCTAAATTTGGCATAAAAAAAATTTTTTTAGAGCCGCCAGCAAAAGCTAATAAAGAAGCAATTAAAGCAATTCTTGATGCCGATATTATTGTCATTGGACCTGGTAACCTCTATTGCAGTATTATTCCTGCCTTACTCGTTAAAGGCATAGTTAAAGCTATAAAAAAATCAAAAGCAATTAAAATATATAATTGTAATTTAATGAATAAATTTGGCCATACCGATGGCTTTTCGGTGGAAAAATACAAAACTGTTATTGAAAAATATTTAAGTAAAAATGTTTTAAACTATGTTTTATATAATACAAAAAAACCTTCCAAATCACTTTTAAAAAAATATGCCTCGGAAGGCGAACCAGTAATCATAAATAAAAATTTAAATCCCAAAAAATTTATTGGCAAGAATTTAATTAGCCCTGAAATTTATAAAAGAGACCCTTATGACCAACTTAAAAATACACGGTCTCTTATCCGCCATGAACCAAATAAACTGGCAAAAGCTATAATATCTTTCCTAAAATAGATTTTATGCAAATTATTAAAATCAATCCTTATAATTTAATTGAACTAAAAAAATTTACAGCGCAAATCGCCGCTGAAATTAAAATTGGCAAAACTTTAGTTTATCCAACTGATACTCTTTACGGCCTTGGCGGCGATGGCACCAACCAGAAAACTATTGGGAAAATTTTTAAAATTAAAAAAAGAAACCTTAAGAAAGCACTTCCTTTACTTGTTAAAAATATTGAAATGGCAAAAAAATTGGCTTTTATTGATAAGAAAACAGAAAAAATTTTAAATGCCGCTTGGCCTGGGCCAATTACTTTTGTTTTATGGAAAAGAAAAATTGTACCTCTCTCTTTAACTGGCGGCGCTGAAACTGTGGCTTTAAGATACAATAATCATTGGTTTTTAAACGAATTATTTCACCATCTTGATTTTCCTTTAATAGCCACTTCGGCAAATATTTCTGGCAAAGAAAATATTTATAAGATCGGTGACCTTATTCAAACCTTCAAAACTACCAAAATAAAACCTGACCTTCTTATTGACGCCGGAGATATTAATCCTAACACGCCAGCATCAACAATTATAGACCTAACTAAACAAAAACCTTTGATATTGCGCGTTGGAGCTGTTAAACCCAAAGAACTTCTACAAATTTTAGAAGTATAATGATTATATTTATTAATAAAAACTTCTCCTTACCTTTAAAAAATCCCTATTTATTACAGGACGATCGTCAAGCAATGATAGAAATTGATTTTTGGTTTTTTTCTATCGCTCCGAGACGATCGTCAGCTAATGAGAGAAATTGGTCTGAGGTTTTTGCCAATAATTTTGCTCAATAATAAAGATTTGGTTTTAGCAAAGATTTAGTTTTAGCAAGATTTTAGTTTTAGCGCTCTTTTAACACTCTTAGACGACGTTTATTTTCTATTTTCAAATGTTTTAACTTTTAAGTTGTAACTTTGCACTTTGAGTTTTTATCAGTAGTGTTAGCAACTGCAGATTGTCTATGATATAATAAAATTGACTATTGAATAAATATAAATTTAGTTTAATTATTGAAATTCTATCCGAAAATTTAAGATTTTAAGTTCAGAATTTGATTTTGTTTTTATGACACAATTTCTAGCTATATTTATTGGACTGACGCCGGGAATTTTCTGGCTTTATTATTTTATAAAAAAAGATTCTCATCCTGAACCGAAAAAAATGATAATCGGGACTTTTATTTTAGGTATGATTAGCGCACTTCTTGCCGCTTTTTTTGAATGGGTTTTAATATGGTTTTCCAAGAATTATCTTTTTAATTTTGATTTTGCGGAAATATTTGAAATTTTTATTGCTATTGCTTTTGTTGAAGAGATAGTTAAATTTTTTTTCGGCCGCCTTGTTATTACTAGAAGTTCTGCTTTTGATGAACCAAATGATGCTATGGTTTATTTGATTACAGTTGGTTTGGGATTTGCTTCTTTGGAAAATATTTTAGCAATTTCAAAATTAATGCCACCTCTTGGCCAAGGAATTAGTAGTACCTTTGAGGTTTATTTAGTAAGGTTTTTAGGCGCTACCTTGATACATGCTTTAGCTAGCGGATTAATTGGCTATTATTTTGCGAGGTCATATTTTAATTTAAAACGAAGATTCACTTTAATATTTGAAGGTGTTGTTTTTGCCACTTTATTGCATGGATTTTATAATTACGCAATGACTTATCCTGTTTCAACCAATATTCAAATTTTAATTATTATAATATTTTTTGCCACAATCACAGTTTCTCATTTTATTAAAAATTTAAATCATTTAAAATCTATTTGTGAAATAAAATGAGATTTTTAATAATATGCTTGACTTTATTTTCAAAATTTTTGGCAGCGATAATGAAAGATACTTGAAGAAAATACAACCTTTAGTTGATAAAATAAACTCGCTTGAAAGCGAGTTTGAAAAATTAAGCATGGAAGAATTTCCAAAAATGACTGAAGATTTCAAAGAAAGAATAAAAAATGGCGAAACGCTTGATGATATATTGCCAGAGGCCTTTGCTTTGGTGCGCGAGGCAGCAAAAAGAACTTTAGGTCAAAGACATTATGATGTTCAACTTATTGGCGGTATCGTTTTACATCAGGGAAAAATTGCTGAAATGAAAACGGGAGAAGGAAAAACTTTGGCCGCAACTTTAGCCGCTTATTTGAATGCTTTAAGCGGTAAAGGCGTTCATGTTGTGACAGTAAATGATTATTTAGCTAAAAGGGATACGATTTGGATGGGACAGATTTATTATGCTTTGGGATTAACAACAAGTTGCATTGTTCATGATAATGCTTTTATTTACGATCCTTCTTATTTTTCTGAAAAAAATCAAAAAGAAGAAAGTCAAGATTCAAATTTTAAATCACAAAATAATGATAAAGAAATAGAAATTGAGGATGCTGATAAATTAAGAGACGAGCAAGGCGGATTTAAGATTATTGAAGGTTTTCTAAGACCTTGTTCGCGAAAAGAAGCATATTTAGCAGATATTACTTATGGCACTAATAATGAATTTGGCTTTGATTATTTACGCGACAATATGGCATATAGTTTTGAACAAATGGTTCAAAGATGTGAATTTGATTCACCATTTCAACAACAAGATAATTCAGAAATTCAAACGATTGAATCGGCGTTAACTAATAACCAATCTATCTCAGGCAGCATTAATACAATTTTTAATTACGCTATAGTGGATGAAGTTGATTCAATATTAATTGATGAAGCCCGGACACCTCTTATTATTTCTGTTCCTGATACTGAAGCGCCAAAATTATATCAGCAATTTTCTCAGATTGTTTCTCAGTTTCAAGAAAATATCGATTATAATATTGATGAAAAAATGAGGAGCGTTACTTTAACTGAGGAGGGAATTAATAAAATTGAGAGAATTTTAAATATAGAAAATATTTATACTTTGGAAAATATAAGATTATTGCATCATTTAGAGCAAGCGTTAAAAGCCCACGCGCTTTTTAAACGTGACAGAGATTATATTGTTAAAGACGGTGAAGTTATAATAGTTGATGAATTTACAGGTCGCTTAATGCCGGGTAGGCGATATTCTGAGGGGTTACATCAAGCAATTGAAGCAAAAGAAGGAGTTGTTGTAAAAGAGGAGTCAAGAACAATGGCAACAATAACATTTCAAAATTATTTTAGAATGTATAAAAAATTAGCAGGTATGACCGGAACGGCGGCAACTTCTGCTGAGGAATTTGAAAA
>JBBIUM010000043.1:0-6030 GCA_037440245.1 Candidatus Yanofskyibacteriota bacterium
TAATAATGTTGAAAATGTGGAGGAAGTAAAATGCCTCACTAAAAATTAAACAGCTATTGCAAAATAGCTGTTTTTCCATCATAAAAATTTGCAACAATATCAATATGAAAAAAGATTTATATTTGATTTGCGACAACATAAGAAGCATTTATAATGTAGGTTCTATTTTTAGAATTGCCGATGCTTTAGGTATCAAAAAAATCTTTCTATGCAGTTATACTGGAACGCCCTTAAATCATAAATTGGCAAAAACTGCTTTAGGCGCTGAAAAAAATGTTGATTGGGAATATCATTTTAACACTTGGCGAATTATTGAAAAATTAAAAAAAGAGGGCGTAAAGATAGTTGCTTTGGAGACTAACAACAATTTGCCTTATTTTAAATATAAACCAAAATTCCCGCTTGCCTTAATAGTAGGAAATGAAGTAAGGGGATTGTCCTCAAATATTTTAAAAAGATGCGACGAAATTATTTATATTCCCATGAAGGGCAAAAAAGAATCTTTAAATGTGGCTATTGCATTTGCAGTAGTTGGTTATAAAATAAGAGAATTGGAGTGGAAAAAGAATTTAAAATAAATAATTGTTAATAATTTGTGGAAAAATTAATAAAAAATGGCTTATTTAAGCCATTTTTTATCATTAATAAAAGATATTTGACTATGAATTTTGGTTGTTCTATAATCAACTAAGTGTTAAATTGTGGAAAAAAGTGGGGATAATTAGGCAAGTATTGTGGATAATTTCAAATTCTAAATTTCAAATTCTAATTTGATTCTTATATAAATGATTCTTATATAAAGTTTTATTTCTATCTATCCCGCAAAGTCATATAAAGTTCATAAAAAAACGCTTATGTTAATATGTTAATAGGGGAATATAAACATAGAATAGATTCCAAAAAAAGATTATCAATTCCTTTTAAGTACAGAAAAGAAATAGGGGAATCGGTGATTATAACTCGCGGTTTGGATACTTGTTTGTTTGTTTATTCTCAAGAAGAATGGTCAAAAATAATTTCCAAATTAGAACAATTGCCTTTAAATCAATCAAGGGCAAGGAGTTTTTCTAGAATGCTTCTAGCTGGAGCGTTTGAAGCACAAATTGATTCATTAGGCAGGGTGATTATTCCGGATTATTTAAAAAATTATGCAGAATTAAAAAATGAAGTTTTTATAATTGGTGTTCATTCCAGATTGGAAATTTGGAGTATTGAGAATTGGGAGCGTTATAAAAAAGAATCTGAAAAAAAATTTACTGAAATTGCAGAGCAATTGCAAAATTTCTAATTTTCATTTTTCGTCATTGAAATTCATTATTATGCATATTCCTGTTCTTCAAAAAGAGGTTATTCAATATCTAAATCCGAAACCAAATCAAAATTTTATTGACGCTACTCTTGATGGCGGTGGACATTCGGCTTTAATTTTAGAAAAAACGAACCCTAATGGAAAAATTTTAGGTATAGAATTGGAAGAGAAATTAATTGACGAAGCTAAAGTTAAAATTATAAATTCTGGAATATCAATCCAAAGATTGATTGCAGTAAAAGATAATTTTAGAAATTTAAAAAATATTGTTAAGTCAAATAATTTTCACAATATTAAAGGCATTCTTTTTGATTTAGGAATTTCTAGCTGGCATTTTGAACAATCGGGACGAGGATTTAGTTTTCGGTTTAATGAGCCGTTAGATATGAGAATGGACATTCAAAATATAGATATTACCGCTGAAGACATTGTAAATTCATGGCCTCAACAAAAGATCGAAGAAATTTTAAGAAAATACGGCGAGGAAAGATATGCAAGGAATATAGCCAGAAAAATTACAATTTGTAGAAGAAAAAGAAAGATAGAAACAACTTTTGATTTAGAAAGAATCGTTAGAGAAGCTGTACCGCTAAAATATTTAAGACAAAAAATACATCCTGCAACTAAGACTTTTTTAGCATTGAGAATATTTGTGAATAACGAATTGGATAATTTAGAAGAAGGTTTGCGGCAATCAATAGATATTTTAACTAAAGGCGGTAGATTAGTTGTAATCTCTTTTCATTCTTTAGAGGACCGAGTCGTAAAAAATTTTTTGAGAAATCAAACTAAAAAAGGCAACATTGAACTTTTAACAAAGAAACCAATAATGCCGAGTAGCCGAGAAATTACGGAGAACCCGCGAAGTCGATCTGCCAAACTTCGTGCCGCCCAAAAACTCTAATAAGTGCGAGATTATAAAAATTTTAAAATTATGTCGGAGATGCTTTATCTCTAACTAAGTTGTGTTTTTTATTTAATTTTAATATGTCTCCCTACACTCAATCATTTTTTCAAGAAAATAGCCATTCTAACTTATTTCCAAAAAAAAAATTAAATATAAAAATAATTAGTTTAATCTTTGTTTTTATCATTTTTGGCAGTATTTATATATTATTATTTAATTATAATATTGCCCTTTCTTATAAAATAGAGAAACTTAATTTTGAATTGAAACAATTGAAAGATGAAAATCAATTTTTGACATTAAAATTTTCACAGGCAGCTAATTTGAATAATTTAAAAATCATAGCCGAAGAACTTAATTTAGAAGAAATAAAATCTGTTAATTTTTTAAATATAGAGGGTAATCCATTGGTTAAAAAATGAAATTTGATAATTACAATGTTACAATAAACCAGAGAATAAAAATTGTTATCTTCATTTTTTTTATAATTAGCAGCTTGATTATTAGCCATTTTTTTTCTATTCAGCTGATGGACCATAAAAAATATGTGGTCTTGGCAGAAAGACAGCATAATGTTTTTAAAGAATTAATGCCGAAAAGAGGAAGTATTTATACTCAAGATAAAGATGGTAAAAAAATTCCTGTGGCATTAAATAAGAATGGTTTTTCTTTGTATGCTATTCCTAAAAATTTAGTTGGACAGGATATTGGAATTTTAAGCGAAAAACTAGTTGAAATTTTAGGAGTAAATAAAGATGAAATACTAAAAAGATTAAATAAACCCAACGATCCTTTCGAACCAATTAAAGATAATTTAAGCGATGCAGAAATAGAGGCTCTTAAAAATTCCGGTCTTATTGGTAAAGGATTTGAATTTTTAAATGAAGATTATAGAGTTTATCCCCAAAATGAATTCTTAAGTCATGTTATTGGCTACTATGGCTTTAAAGAAGGCGAAAGAAAAGGTAACTATGGTGTCGAAGAATATTATGATGAAATATTACGCGGTGAATCGGGTTTTATTAAGGCAGAAAAAGATGCTTCAAGAAAAATTATTCCTTTATCTAAGCAAATAAAGATGCCTAGCGATGGCGTCTCTATTATTTTAACAATTGACCAAAATATTCAATTTGTAGTTGAAGAAAAAATGAAAGAAGTTATGAAGAAATGGGATGCCGAGAGTGGTTTGGCTATTGTTATGGAGCCTAAAACCGGAAAGATTTTAGCCATGGCTTCTTTTCCTGAATTTAATCCAAATAATTATTCTAAGATTAATAATTTTGAAGTTTTTAAGAATTCTAACATCCAAAATTTATATGAACCTGGTTCTGTTATAAAACCGTTAACTGCTTCTATAGCATTAGAATTAGAGAAAATTACGCCACAAACTACCTATAATGACACTGGCGTGGTAAAAATTGGCGGTTACACCATTAAAAATTTTGATGGAACAGCCTATGGAGTTCGAACAATGACAGAAGTTTTGGAAAAATCATTGAATACTGGAGCAGTTTTTATGCAAAAACTCATAGGCAAAGAAGATTTTTTGAAATATTTTAGGGATTTTTGACTTGATGAATTGACTAAAATTGATTTACCTAATGAAATAAGGGGGTCTATGGTTAATCTATATTCTAACAGAGATATTAATTTTGCCACTGCTTCTTTTGGTCAAGGAATTTCAGTGACGCCTATTGAATTAATTAGAGCGTTTTCTGCTTTAGCTAATAAAGGAATTATGATGAGACCTTATGTTGTTGATAAAATTATTTTTTCTGATGGGTCTTCAAAAATTACAGAACCAAAAAAAGAACGTCGAGTTATTTCCGAAAAAACAAGCAAAACCATTTCAGAAATGCTCGTTAATGTGGTAAATCATGGTTTTGACAAAGCGCGAATCAAAGGATATAGTGTTGCTGGCAAAACTGGGACCGCTCAAATACCTGATTTAAAAAAAGGAGGATATACGAACGAATTTATTCACACTTTTATAGGTTATGCGCCGGCATTTGATCCAAAATTTATAATGCTTTTAAAGATGGATAAACCAAAAGGTATTAAATTTGCCGCTGATTCTTTGTCTCCGGTATTTAGAGATATTGCTGAATATATTTTAATGTATTATAAAGTACCAATGGATGTAAAACCGTAAATTCACACCCTTTAAATTTAGAGATCAATTAAATTTTCAATGATTCAATTTTCCAACAATGAAAACTTAAGGTACAAAATTCAAAGCGCAAAACTACAACTGATGTTAAATCCTAAATCCGAAATCAAAATTCTAAACAACATTAAAATTCAAATGTTTAAAGTTTGCGCTTTGAATTTTGAGTTTTAATTAATCTGGATTTTATTTAATCTTATGCTTAAAAGACTATTACAATTTATTTTAAAAATATTGGCGTGGTTAATGATTTTAAGATATCATCCTAAAATTGTTGCTATCACTGGCAATGTCGGTAAAACATCGACTAAAGAGGCGATATATTGCGTTTTATCAACGAAATACAAAGTTAGAAAAAATGAGGGTAATTATAATAATGAAATAGGCGTTCCCTTGACAATTTTGGGATTGGAACCCGCTGGTAAATCTTTTTTGGGCTGGTTTAACAACTTTTTAAAATCAATTTTTTCTCTTATTTTTAGCATTAACTATCCAGAGATTCTAATTTTGGAGATGGCTGCTGATAGACCGGGCGATATTAAATATTTTGCGGATTTTATTAAACCTCATATTTCTGTTGTCACTAAAATTGGAACATATCCAGTCCATTTGGAATTTTTCCCAAATATTGAGAGCCTTATTACCGAAAAAAGAAAGTTGGTTGAGATTCTATCCCAAGATGATTTCGCTATTTTAAATTTTGACGATGAGAAAGTAAGAATAATGCGCGAAAAAACTAAAGCGCAAATTTTAACTTTTGGTTTATCAAAATTTGCCGATGTAAAAGCTTCTAGCATAATTCCTATGTTTGATACTGAAACAAAAGAATTTTTAGGCATAAGTTACAAAATTGAGTATCAAGGTAAAATCGTTCCCGTCAAATTAAATAAAATCATCGGCAGTGGCCAAATCTATGCAACTCTTGCAGCTACAGCTGTTGGTCTTGTCTTGGAAATAAATTTAGTTGAAATTTCCGAAGCGTTTCTAAAATATAAATCTCCTCAACATCGTTTATCAATAATTTCCGGTATTAAAAAAACAATCATTATTGACGATACCTATAATGCATCTCCTGCTTCAATGATAGAGGCGCTTGATGTTTTAAGTCTTTTGAGCAGTGAGAGAAAAAATGAGATAAGAAAAATTGCGGTTCTTGGCGATATGTTGGAATTAGGTGTTTTATCTGAAGAAGCCCATAGATTAATTGGTAGAAAAATAGTTGAAGAAGGAATTGATATTCTATTTTTAGTTGGTGAACGCGCTAAATTTATTGGCGATGAGGCCCAAAAATTAGGTTATCCTTCGGAAAAAATTTTTGAGTTTTGCACTTCGTCTGAAGCGGCAGTGCCGGTTCAAAATGAGATTAAAGAAGGCGATATAATTTTAGTAAAGGGTTCACATGCTATGATGATGAATAAAATTGTTGAAGAAATCAAATTTATTGATCCCTTGAAGGCTTTGCCTTTGAATTAAAATTAAAGCGACAAACTCAAGGCCCGAAGCAAGAAAAACTCGGGCTTTTTCTTATACCACTCCATTATTATTTTCTCGTCAGAAGTTCGGTTTGACAAGACTTTCAGTTTCTACGGTGATTATAATCATTCTAATTTGTAAAAGAAACATTTATTTTTGGTTTTTAATTCTGAA
>JBBIUM010000044.1:0-5669 GCA_037440245.1 Candidatus Yanofskyibacteriota bacterium
TATAAACTCTCAACTCTATAAACTCTACAAACTCTATAATAATTTTTCACGCAAAGACGCAATCAAAACTAATGTAAAATGAGAAAGGATAGTATTAATTCTTATTATTTAAAAAAATCTTTAGCAGATTCAAAAGAGACAAAAATTAATAATGCAAATCTTGATAAAAATCGATTAGCCCTACCAGGAATAGAATCAGAATCATGAAGATAAATAGGTATTTTATAAAGCCAGGCAACCAAAACAACAGGCATGCTGCCATGGCCACCTTTAGAAAAAACTCTATCGGGCATTATATACCAAAGCCAAAAAATAGCCTGAAAAAAACTTCCAATAATTTTAAAGACATCAATGAAATTCAGCAATGAGAAATAATGTCTGATTTTTCCGCCAAAAGTAAAATAAGCCTTAATTTGATTTTTAGAAAATATATCTTCTTCGTACTGATAAAGAGGACCTAAATAGAAAATTTCCGCCTCGGGATTATTTTCTTTAATTTTATTAGCAACGGCAATAAGCGGATAAATATGACCGCCTGTTCCGCCACCAGTTAGCACAATGCGCATAAATTAAAAATAGTTATCTTACTAAAGAGTTAATTGCTTTAATATCAAGTAGTGGTAATAAAATGACTAAAATCATTATTAAAATCTAAACTATTGAAAACTTAAGTTTCAGCTAAAAATTAATTTCTAATTTCTAATTTTCAATTTCTACCGAATAATAACTTAAAGCTCAAATGTCAAATTCATCTTAAAACTCAAAGCACCAATTTTAAACATTTGAATTTTAATATTGTTTAGAATTTAGGATTTCGAATTTAGGATTTAACATCAGTTGTAGTTTTACGCTTTGAGTTTTGCGCTTTGAGTTTTATTTAGTTTGGATTTTGAATTTTAAGTTTTTGGCTATTACTAACTAATTTAGCAATTACATTAATATTTTATCACATTTATCTTGATTTTGAAATATTCAATACTATGCTAGAACCAATTAAAACTACTATTAATGAAGAACTGCCATAACTAATAAAAGGAAGAGTTATGCCGGTCAAAGGTAAAAGCGAACTAATAGCGGCAATATTTAAAAAAACTTGGACGGCCACCAAACTCATTATGCCGGCACCAGCCAACTTAGAAAATTTATCATTAGCATTTAAAGCAATAAGAAAGCCCTTTAAAATATAAGTAACAAATAGTGCAATGAGAATAACAACGCCAAGAAAACCAAATTCTTCGGCATAGATAGCAAAAATAGAATCACCAATAACTTCTGGCAAATAAAAATATTTCTGCTGACTTTGTCCAAAACCAACACCGAAGAGACCACCAGAACCAATGGCAATCAACGCTTGATTGGCTTGATAATTAGCGCCAAGCGGATCTTTTTCCGGAAATAAAAATGACTCAATTCGCTGCATTTTATAAGGCGAAACAATAATTAAAAAAGCAATACTAACAATTAGGATTAAAAATAAAACAAATAGATGAGACCACTTTATGCCTGCAATAAAATAAATAAAAAAAGCAGCTCCTAAAAGAACCAATGCTGTGCCAAGATCCGGTTCTAAAATTATAGGCACGACAATAATAGCGACTATAATGAAAAAAGGAACAATGCCGCCTAGAACTGTCTTTATTTTTGCGGAATTAATTTTTGAAAAAAAAGTTGCCAAATATAAAACTAGTCCTAATTTAGCCAATTCCGAAGGCTGAAAAACAAAAGAGCCTATTTTCAACCATCTTCGAGCGCCGCCATAACTAAATCCTAACTCAGGAAAAAAAATTAAA
The DNA here is from genome assembly GCA_037440245.1 of Candidatus Yanofskyibacteriota bacterium. GTDB lineage: Bacteria > Patescibacteriota > Minisyncoccia > JBBIUM01 > JBBIUM01 > JBBIUM01. The sequence continues at coordinate 1,791 of JBBIUM010000044.1, forward strand.
AAAAGCGCTAAAGCAGACGCTAAAAAAATAAAAATAGAAAAGAAATTTAAATATCTAAGGGGTATCTTATAAACTAGAAAACTAAGAAGAGAGCCTAAAAAAATACCGTAAAAAAGTTGATGCTTGGCATAATAAAAATTATCGCCAAAGTTTCTTTGAGCGATAATGCTTGAAGCGCTAATTAAAACCAAAATTCCTATAGCAGTCAAAAGAATTATTAAAATCAAAAAAAATTTATCACCTTTCATGAAAACAACTTTAACTATTTTATTAATTTTTATTATTTTAAATACTTTAATTTTTATTCTTTAAGCTCTACTTATTACCTGTCCATTCATTTTTGGCTCATAAATAGAATTATTTACCACTGGCTCACCATTAACAAAAACATATTTAATGCCCAATGGATATTGAAATGGATTTTTAAAATCAGCCTTGCTTTCTATCTCATGTTCGTCGAAAATCACCAAATCAGCAAAATATTTTTCTTTTATCAACCCTCTATTTTTTATCCCATATTTTCGAGCCGGCCCAAAAGTTAACTTATAAATTGCTTCCTCAAGCGGCATTAACTTTTTCTTTAAAACATAATTTTTTATAAATCTAGGAAAAGCTCCAAAACATCTCGGATGAATAAGATCGGGTTTCTTTCTAGCATAATCGGCGCTATATCCAAAGCCGTCAGAGGAAACAAATGACAAAGGATTTGATAAAGCTAATTCCAGATTAGATTCCTGAATTATATCATTAAAATAAATTAAACGGCCACCAGCAGCCAAAATTAAATTAATTAAAGCTTCTTCTAATTCTACACTTTGATTTTCTGCAACTTCTTCTAATCTTTTTCCTATAAAAGAGCTATCAAGATTGGCCATTGCTATTGTAAAATTTTTAAAATTATACTTCTTATTTTTTAACTCCTCAATCACCTCTTTGCGCGTTTCTTTGTCTTTTAACCTTCTAATCATTTCTTGTCTGCCACCATTTAAAACCCAAGCCGGAAGCAAAATATGAGCCGAAGAAGCTATAGTCGTGTAGGGATAAACATCAAAATTAATATCAATACCGGCTTTTTTCATTTCTTCTAAAAGCTCAATAGCAAGAGCAAAATTTTGATAAAAATTGGGATTATTGGACTTAAAATGAGAAATTTCAAGCTTAATATTTTTCTCAAATCCGGCTACTAACTTTTTTAACTCCTGAATAGACTCTAATAAATACTCTCCTTCATTTTTTAGATGAATGGCTAAAATGCCTTTATATGTCGCTAAAATTTTAATTAATTCTCTAAACTCATGAAAAGGAACAAATTTTTCATGGCTATAAGCCAAACCTAACGAAAGTCCCAAAGCGCCATTATTCATTTCTTCTTCAAATAAAAATTTCATTTTCTCTAATTCTTCTTGAGTTAAATTACGATATTCATCGCCTATAATATTTCTTCTTAAAGTTGAGTAACCAACCAAAGAGCCAAAATTCACACCAACTTTTTGAACTTTTAAATATAATCTTAAAGAATTAAAATCATTCCAGTTGACATTTACTTCCTCAATATCCGCCCATTTCTGAACCGATTTTATGGCTTGAACATTAACAATAGGAAAAACAGAAGTGCCACAATTACCTCCAATAATCGTAGTTATGCCTTGACGAACCAAACTTTCTTGTTCCGGCAACAAAAATAACGTCCAATAAGAATCGCTATGACTTAAAACATCTATAAAGCCAGGCACTATAATCAATCCTTCGCCATCAATAACAACTTTGGCTTTTTTTGTTTGCAAATTGCCAATTGCGGCAATTTTATCTTTTAAAATAGCCACATCAACTTTTTTAATTGAAGCACCGCTACCATCAATAACTATTCCGTTTTTTATTAAATAATCAAACATAAAATTTAGAAAATTTAGATAAATTTAAGTTTTTAACTACAACGCTTTGCCTTTGTGATAGCCTATTTAAATCTCTTTCAAACCCGTATTGTCTACTGCTAAAACATTATGTTAAATTCTCAAAGCTCGAATATCTATTAATTTAGGATTTGGTATTAAGGCAGAATGTCGTCGCCTCTCTTATAGAAATCGAATTCCTCTTTATTAATGGTAAAAATAGAATCAGGGTCATATCCTTTATTCAGGAATTCATCGGTTGTCATTTTAAGATAATTTTTTTCTAACGTTGAAGAGGCAATGTAAACTTCTTCCGTCTTGTCTAAGCGTATTAACTGAGAATTATTTATTGTATCAAGCTGACAATCTTCTAATTGAACTGGTGTCTTGCCGTCAAAATGCCTATAGAAACTAATTACATTTTTATCGTAAAATATCCTATAAAATGTTTTATTTAAAATTTTCTTGAAAACCGCCCATAAATTTCCTAATTTCGACGCTGTGAATAATTCTCCATCAGTTAAGTCTGGAATGTCTGGACAAGAAACAATTGGCGTTTGACTTGGTGAAGGACTGGGCAAAGGAGTGGCTGTTGGAGACGGAGGAAAATCGCCACCTACATTACTACTTTGGGTTGTATAATTTATGACCAAAGAATCAATATAAGCCACATCATAAAGAATTACTTTCCAATACAAGCTGTTTTCATTACCAGTAAAAATTGCAGTTTCGCCTTTTGAAACTTCGGTCCAATTCGAACCATTAGTTGAGAGATAATATTTTATTCTGCCATAATCAGAAGTTTGGGATGATATTGAGGCAGTAATAATTTTTTCGCCAATTCCGGCTTTAGAAATATTTACTGACTGAAGAATTTTAGGCAGAGTGTTATAGCTAGCAAAACCGTAGTTAGAAAAACCAAAATAGAGTTTACTGTTAACTGAATCAAAAGCTGAAACAGCCACTGAAGCATATGATGGAATAAAGTCACGGATTGCTCGAATATTATAAGCCGTACCGCCAAAAGGAGTTGAAGCCGAAGGGTCATAATAACCAAATTTTAATCTAACAGCGTAGTAAACTTTATTTTGACTTGGGAGATAATAACTAATATTAGGAGTACTAGAGTAAGGATACTGGGTACCAAAAGTAGATCGCCAAACAGTGGTTAAGTCAGTAATTACGCCTGTTTGAGGATTATATCTGATTAGAAATGGAAGACTATCTTTATTGGTTCCCAGAATATAGACTTTATCGTTTAAAGAATCATAGGTAATATGTGTTATATAAGGGGTATAGCTACCAGAACCGCTAAAAAAGTAAGTTGACACCGCGCTGGTTAAATCAGAAGCAGCATCACTATTAATGTCATAGGCAGCCAATTTGCCGTTTGATCCACCAAGATAAATTTTGTTACTTGTTGAATCAAAAGCCAAGCTATAAATTGCATTAGTTCCCCAGAAACTGGAAATTTTTGAGGTTAAATCCGTGGCCGTGCCAGAGGCAGGATTTGAGCCAGGGTCAAAAACAGCAAATTTGCCAGAAATATCAGCCAAATATATTTTATCATTTGAATCCTTAGCGCTGACTAATTGAGATCTTGATAGATAAGAAGAAATTTTTGAAGTTAAATCAAACGCTTCTTGACTGGCAGGGTTAAAATACGCAAATTTCACTGTAGTACCACAACCGCCTGCTAAATAAATATTTCCTGAGACGTCTGATTGTAAGGTTTGAATAGCGTGAGCGCTAAAAATAGAAGAAACAGCCGAAGTTAAATTCGTGGCAGTGCCAGCTGCGGGATTTTGGCCTGGTTCAAATTTAGCAAAACGCACATGACAACCGGCCATACCCCCTTTTCCTCCACCTAAATAAATATTTGATTCAGAAGCTAACATAGCATAAATGTCATCCGCATCAATTTGATTAAATATGACTGAAACTTTATCATCTAAATTAGTAACATTGTTATTTGATAAATTAAAGAAAC
>JBBIUM010000045.1:0-5500 GCA_037440245.1 Candidatus Yanofskyibacteriota bacterium
CGCCAAAAAATCTGTTTATTCTCATAATTTATTTTTAAATTAAAACATAAAATGAATTCCATCTTTTACATAGCCAATAATACATTTAAAATAATAATCAAAATACTATTAGCTAGCAATACAGACAGGACTCCGCCACCATAAAAAATTACCTTATTTATCCAATAAATAACATAAAAAATATTCCACAAAACATTCATTAAAAAATCCATTATTCTCACCTCCTTATATTTATTTTTCTTCTTGAAGATTTAAAAGAACAAAAATTTACTAACTTTATCAAATATCAAATTTGTGTTAAATTTGATACAAAGTTTTTAAAATTATTTCTAAAATTATCAATTGAAAATTTTTCTGCTGAAAGTATTATCAATTGTTTGTTATAATTATTATAATTCTCTTTTAAACGTCTAATGCCATCGGCTAATACTTCTGGGACGCAATCATCAAAGAACTCTCCATTTTTACCTTCTTTAATTATTTCCAAAGCTCCGCCAGAACGTAAACTTAAAACTGGTTTGCCAGCCGCCATTGCTTCTACCATTGAAATACCAAAATCTTCTTCAGCTGGTTGAAGATAAGCATAACATTTAGCATAGTATTTTGCAAGAGAATCTTCCGAGACCCAACCTAAAATTTTTATTAAAGGCGATTTAATCATATTTTTAAGTCTTTCCTTTTCAGGGCCATCGCCAATTATGACTAGAGGCAATTTTAATTTATTAAAAGCTTCAATGGCAACATTTATTTTTTTGTAAGGCGTTAAACGGCTAACTATTAAGAAATAATCTTCGTTTTTAAAATTGATGTTTTCGCTTGCCGAACGAAATTTTTTAATATCAACCGGAGGATATATCACAGTTGAGTTTCTTCTGTAGAATTTTTTTATCCTTTCTTTGGTCCAGTTGGAATTCGCAATTAAATAATCAGGTCTTGTTGAAGCTTGCGAATCCCAAAATCTTAAATAATGAAATATTATTTTTTTAAAAAATGTTGGTTTTATTTTATATTCTTTAAAGTATTTATGAGTATAGTCCCATAAAAACCTTAATGGGGCATGACAATAATTTATATGCAAAGTTTTTACTCTCGGCACTACTCCTTTACTCCAGGCGCCGGAAGAAATAATTAAATCGTAATCTCGTAAATTCAAAGATTCAATAACTGTCGGTAAAAGAGGCAAAAAATATTTATAATGATTTTTTAAAAAATTACTAGTTACTATTTGGAGAAATGAAGTTTTTATATTTTTTAAAAAAGGAAATTTCTTTAAATAGTCAGGAGTTGAAAAGAGCGCAAAAATATCGGCGGTTGGATAGATATTTCTTAATTCATTAAAAACCCGTTCCGCGCCACCGGGATAAACAAAAAAATCATAAATTAGTGCTATTTTTATGTCTTTCATAGGATTTTAATTAATAATCATAGCATCCCATAAAAAATAAAAAAGTTGGATATTAGCCAACAGCTAATCTCCAACCAAAAAAACTTTTTAGTTCTAGTGGCCCTAGTACTCCATTGGCATCTGTGGACCTTCGTTATGAGTATTTTCCTTTTTTTCCGGCAAATTGGCTATTGAAGCGCCAATTGTTAAATAGGTGCTGGCAACAGACAAAGCGTTCAAAAAGGCGGTTTTAGTAACTTTCAAAGGGTCAATAATCCCTGCCTTTTTCAAATCTACAATTTTATTGGAAACTCCGTCAAATCCTAACCATGGATCATTGCTATTTTTTAATTCAGAAATAACCATTTCAACATTCGCGCCGCTATTTTCAATAATTGCTTCAAGGGGGGATTTTTTAGCAACATTTAAAATTTGAATTGCGGCTTCCATATAATGTTTGGCGTAATCAGGAACATCTGTTTTTAATTCCAAATTAATATTAAAAAGCGCTTTGCCGCCGCCTGGCACAATTCCTTCTTCCATAGCGGCTTTTGTTGCGGCAACCGCATCTTCAACTCTTTGCTTCAATGATTTCTGGTCGGCTTCAGTCGGAGCGCCAATCTTAATCACAGCTACTCCCCCAGCTAACTTACCTATTCTTTCTTGTAATTTTTCTTTATCAAATTCAGAAGTGGTAATTTTAAGTTGTGATCTTAATTGCTGAATACGATTTTTAATGGCTGCTTTATCGCCCTTGCCGCCAACAATTGTAGTATTATCCTTATTTGAAATTACTTTATGAGCATGGCCTAAATCAGAAAGATTAACGGTCTCTAATTTTTTACCGATTTCTTCAGAAATGAATTCTGCTCCGGTGACAATAGCAATATCTTGTAACATTTCCTTTCTTCTATCGCCAAACCCTGGAGCTTTAACCGCAAGAACATTTAAAATTCCGCGTAATTTATTAACAACCAAGGTAGCCAAAGCTTCACCTTCGACATCTTCGGCAATAATAACTAAATCCTTTCTGCCGCTTTGAACTATTTTTTCAAGCAATTTTAACAAGTCATTTATAGAAGAAATTTTTTTGTCAGTGACTAAAATATAAGGGTCTTCTAAAACTGCTTCCATTTTTTCCGCATTTGTAATCATATAAGGAGAGATATAACCTCTATCAAACTGTAATCCTTCAACCATTTCATAAGAACTGCCTATAGAATTTGAATCTTCAATTGAGACAACTCCGTCTTTACCAATTTTTCCCATGATTTCTGCAATTAATTTTCCAATATTTTCATCTTTTGCCGATAATGTTGCTACTTCTTCTATCTTTTTATTGTCATTTATTGTCTCCCTTTGTTTTTCTAATTCCTTGATAATAAAATCGCCGGCCTTTTTTAGATGTTCGGCAAGTTGAATAACATTAAATCCTTTTTCCTTAATTAATTTTTCGCCTTCTTCTATCATTGTATGAGCTAAGACCACAGCGGTAGTTGTGCCATCGCCAACATTATCATTTGTTTTTTCTGATGCTTGTTTTAAAAATTCTGCGCCAAGATTTTCATAATTATTTTCAAGTTCGATTTCTTTGGCAACGGTAACGCCATCAAAAGTAACCTGTGGCGCGCCAAAACCTTTATCAAATAAAACTGCGCGTCCCCGAGGGCCAAGGGTCATTTTTACCGCAGCTGCTAATTTATCCATCCCTTTTTTCAAAGCCGCGCGAGCTTCTTCATTAAATTTAATTTGTTTAGCCATAAAATGTTTGCAATTAGATTAGCATTTAGGATTTGTGACGTTTTAATCTTGATCTGCCTTTATCGCTAAATGCCAATAACTAATTGCCAAAGCTATTCTTCTAATATTGCTAAAATATCTTCTTCGCTTAAAATCCAATATTCTTTATCATTAATTTTAAATTCATCAGGCGCATATTTTTTAAATAAAACAATGTCCCCTTCTTTAACGCTCATTGGTCTTAACTTGTCATTTTCAACTTTACCAGGCCCAATAGCAATAACCTTGCCTTTTTGAGGTTTTTCTTTTTCAACTGTTTCAGGCAAAACTATTCCTCCTTCAGTCTTTTTTTCTTCTTTAATTGGTTCAATAATAACATGATCGTTTATTGGTTTTAACTTCATAAATTAATTGAAGTTTTATAAAATTATAAAAGTTTATAAAGCAGCTTAAAAATCTTAATTGCTTTACGAACTTTTAAATTTTATAACCCTTCATTTTAATTTTTTAATTTAATTAACAATATTAATAATATTAACAATTAGCAGTCATAATATGAAACTGCTAATTAATGTCTTATAGGTATATTTTAAAAAATAAAAAAGACCTGTCAAGTATTTTTAGGCGATTCTACACTTTTGAGTTTTAAGTTGTAGTTTTTGGCTTTTGAGTTTTAAGTTTTGAGTTTTAAAAATAAATATCTTACGATTTCCTCGTAAGATATTCTTTTATAAATCGCTGGGACGTATTGGTTTTCTTAATTCTTTCTTTTTCTGTATCAATTTTTTTTGTCGTAATCTTTCCAATTCCTCACCCCTAGTTTCAGAATAAGGAAGCTTTATCCATTTCTTTGGTTTTTTAATAGCTTTTGCCACAATATCAGCCATTAATTCTATTGCTCGTTTTTTATTTTGTCCCTGGGTTCTATACTCTTCCGCTTTTACAATTAATTCATTCTTTTGAGTAAGTTGTTTATCGGTGAGACTTTTTCTTAATCTTCCTTTTTGCTCAGTGGTTAAAAATTTTGTTTTTTCAAAGTCCCAAAAAATGAAGACTTTTGTTTGCCTTCGATTTATATTTTGTCCCCCTGGCCCTCCTGAAGCTCGGGCAAATTCAAACTTTGCCTCTTTAGCAATTATTTCTTTTAATCTTTTTTTATTCATATTTTCCCTCCTTAATTTTAATTAAAGATCAATTTTCATTATAGTAAAATTCTTAAAAAAAGCAATAAACTAACATTTTATTTTTGAAATTAGGGAAACTTTAATAGCCGTAAATAGGCTAAGGCAAAATATATCTTCCAAATTAAAAATTTGTTTTTTCTTTTAATTTTTTAATTTCTTCCAAAAGTTCAAAAACTTTTTTAGTATCGCCGCTTTTTTCAGCTTTCTCTATTTCTTGTCTTAAGATAGAAATTTTATTTTTAAAATAATTTGTCTTTAATTCATTTAAACCCAACTTAATTTCCTCTGTTATGATTCTTTCTTTTTTTCCATTTTCAAGGTTATTTAAATGCTCAAATTGGGTCTCGATTTTAAACATTAAATAATCTAAAAATTTGTTTAAATCCTCAGAAAATTTATTTTTAAAATCGTCTAATTTAAATTTAAAATTTTCCGTTCTATTCTCTTTAATTTTAATTAATAATTCTTTAATATTGGGTAAAGATAAAATTTCAATATCTATTTCATCAAGTATATCAAATTTGCAATATTTTATAATTAAACCAACGATATTTTCTTCCAAAATTTTTAATCTATCTGCTAGTTTATTTTCCATTGCCTTTTGTTCTTCATTAAGTGCTAGATAAGATGGATTTTCGTTCATTTTAATATCAGCCATCGCCGCTAATAATACATTCTCTCCTATCTCAAGTTTCTTTGATAGCTTCTTTATATAATAATCCTGTTCAATTTTATTTTGTAAAAATTTTATTTTTTTAAGAATTTCGCCAGCAATTCTTTTTTTGTCGTCAATTTTTTCCGGATTATAATTTTTGAACAATCTATCAAAATAAAAATCCATGAATTTTTTTGCTGAATCTACATATCTTTTAATTTGCCCCGGATAAATTTTAATAAAATCTGCGTCATCCTTACTTTCAGGAATTTCTATAATTTTTAAATCAAAACCTAAATTTAAGGCTAGCTCAACTGTTCTTTCCGTTGCCGTAAAACCAGCGCTATCGTTATCAAAAAATAAATACAAAACATCAGTGTATCTTTTTAAGATATGTAACTGATTAATTGTCAACGCTGTTCCCGAAGTAGCAACTACATTTTTTATTCCTTCTGAATAAAGTGCTAAATAATCCATTTGCCCTTCAACTAAAATGCAATAGCCTTCCTCCTTTATTGCTAACTTTGCCTTATCTAG
>JBBIUM010000046.1:0-5459 GCA_037440245.1 Candidatus Yanofskyibacteriota bacterium
GCTTTGAGTTTGGGGTTTGATTTAGAATAATTTAGATTTTATTTAGGGGTTTAGTCATTTTCTTTGTGATTTGATCGAATATTACAATTTATTTTCTCGATGGTTATTTAGCCGATGGATGTAAATTTATGTTTTTAGTTTGCGATTTTCATATTCATTCAAAATATTCTAGAGCGACATCTAAAGAAATGAATTTAGAATCATTGGATATTTGGGCCAAGAAAAAAGGTATTGATGTTATTGGTTGCGGCGATTTTACTCACCCCCTTTGGTTTAAAGAATTAAAAACAAAGTTAGTTCCAGCAGAGCCGGGTCTTTTTAAATTGAAGACAGATTCGAAAACTCGGTTTATTTTAACAGCCGAAATTTCATCTATTTATTCTAAAGGAGGTAAAATGAGGAGGGTGCATAATCTTGTTTTTATGCCATCATTTGAAGCAGTTGAAAAATTTAATGCTCAACTTTCCTGGTCTGGTAATTTAGTTAGTGATGGCCGTCCAATTTTAGGATTGGATTCAAAGGAAGTTTTAAAAATTGCCCTTAATTCTTCAGAAGATATGCTGTTTGTGCCGGCCCATGCCTGGACTCCTTGGTTTAGTATCTTTGGGTCAATGTCGGGTTTTGATTCAATTGAAGAATGCTTTGACGAATATGCCAATTATATTTATGCGATTGAAACAGGACTTTCTTCAGATCCGGCAATGAATTGGCGCTGGTCAAAATTAGATAAAATAACATTAATCTCCAATTCAGATAGTCATTCGCCAGAACGTATTGGTCGCGAGGCCAATGTTTTTGATTGCGAGCTTGATTATTATCAAATTATAAAAGCTATTAAGGAACGCGACATTAAAAAATTTTTATTTACGGTGGAATTTTTCCCGGAGGAAGGTAAGTATCATTATGATGGTCATCGTTTGTGCGGCGTTTGTTTTTCTCCCCAAGAATCAAAAAAATATAACAATATTTGTCCAAAATGTAAAAGACCATTAACATTAGGTGTTATGCATCGACTTGATCAATTGGCAGATAATGAAATGGGTAGAAAGCCTGAAGGGGCGATACCCTTTAAAAATTTAGTTTCTCTTGATAAAATTATTGCCGAATCTTTAAGGAAGACTATTTCGGCAAAGGTTGTGAAAAATATTTACGAGGACGCCGTAAGGAAATTTGATAATGAATTTAATATTTTACTCAATGTTAATTTGAAGGATATAGTTGACGCCTTAGGAGCCGAAATAGCGGAAGGCATTAAGAGAGTCAGAGAAGGAAGGTTGTTTATTAAACCAGGATACGATGGCGAATATGGTAAAATAAAAATTTTTGGTGATTTGGAACAAAACATTAGTCAGATTCAAAAGACTTTATTTTAACGAAAATTTTAAGGAAACAACAAACAAATGATTGAAGCAGTTAAAGGAGGTTTAAATCAAGAGGTAATAATGAGTTGAAAGAAATTTGAATAAAATCTTAAAGTTAATTTTTATGCTTGAAGCGCTTTTTTCTTATATCAAAGATTATATTGCTAATTTAGGTAATATTGCCTACCTTTGGCTTTTTTTAGCTGATTTGATTCCCGGCGCTGGCATTGCGGTGCCTATTTTTGGTGGTTTTTTAAGCACAGTTACTTATTTAAAACTATATTATTTGTTTTTAATTTTTACTGCCGCTGATATTTTGACAGGAATTATTTGGTATTGCATTGGTTATTTTTCTGGCAGTAAACCGCTTGAAAAATGGGGGCGAAAGATAAAGACTGATAAAAAATTTTTAATGGCAGAAAAATATTTTAATAAATATGCCGGCCTTTCGATTTTAATCGCCAAGTTCACTTATGGATTTACTATTGCCGTAGAAATTATTGCTGGAGTTTTTAGGTTTTCTTTTAGAAATTTTATGTTTTATAATCTTATTTGTTCCGTTGGTTGGATTTTAGCAACAATATTTTTAGGTTATTTTTTTGGATTTAGTTATAATGTAGTTTCAAATTATGCCAGAAGCTTATCCTTATTCATTATTTTTGCCGCTGGCTCTATAATTTTAATGTATCTTATCATGATTATCGTTAAAAAGACAACTATAAAATTTATAAAATTTGATGATTTTTTACAAAAAATAAAAAATTTCGTAAATAATAATTTTAATAATAAAGAATAAAAATTCCCTCTTGTTTTTATGGTCTAAAACTGTTTTTATAGCAGGCTATTTAAAGCTTAATAAGCGGCATTTTATAAAAATTGAGAAATTTAAAATTTACATTTTCATTATTGGCAAATTATTTTTTACAAATTTATTTAATATGCTCTATGAATAAAGTCATTAAAATTCTTATTTTTTCAGATTTTTTAATTTTTAGCGGTTTTGGTCTTTTTGCGCCTATCTTGGCAGTTTTTATAACTGGGAAAATTGCCGGCGCTACTCTCATTACTGTTGGTATCGCCACCACTGTTTATTGGATTGTTACCTCTATTGCTAGAATCCCTTTATCTAAATTTTTAGACAAAACAGATGGCGAATATGATGATTTTATTGCAATGATCTGTGGAATGTTAATTTTAATTTTAGTGCCTTTTCTTTATATTTTTGCCAAGAATCCTTGGCATCTTTATTTTATTAATGCCTTATATGGGTTAGGTACTGGATTAACGAATCCTCCCTGGTACGGTATTTTTACGCGCCACATAGATCGTTTCAAAGAGTCTTTTGAATGGAGCGTAGAAACATTGGGTGTTGGCATTGGCTCTGCCCTTTCTGCTTTAGTTGGAAGTTGGTTAGCTGATAAGTTTGGTTTTAGCTCAGTTTTTATTCTGGCGTCTATTATTAATTTATGCAGCGCTATTGTTCTTTTGAAGATTTTTTACGATTTGAAAAAGAGAGTTAAAAAAGAAGAAAATTTGCCTTTTGTTATTAAATAGGATTGAAGTATCAATAAAAAGATTTCATTTTATTTTTTATATTAAAAAATCAAAATCTTAAACTTAATTATTTATGAAAAATTTTGAACTTGCTAAAATTTTATATGATATAGCCTTATACTTGGATATGGAAGATATCCCATTTAAACCACAGGCTTATGAAAAAGCAGCCAATTCTATTGAAACTTTAAATGAAGATATAGAAGATGTTTATAAAAAAGGAGGATTAAAGGCATTGGAAAATATTCCTGGTGTTGGCAGAAGTATTGCTGAAAAAATAGAAGAATTTTTAAAAACCGGCAAAATAAAATATTTTGAGCAATTAAAGAAAAAAATGCCGCTTAATATTGAAGAGTTGGCGTCGGTAGAAGGTCTTGGTCCAAAGAGCATTAAAAAACTTTATAAAAATTTGAAAATAAAAAATATTGCTGATTTAGAAAAAGCTGCAAGGGCTGGGAAAATTAGAAAATTAGCCGGATTTGGAGAAAAAAGCGAGGAAAATATTTTAAAAGGTATAGAATTTTTTAAAAAAACTTCGGGTAGATTTGTTTTAGGTTTCATCTTGCCATTGGTTAAAGAAATCGAAAGTCGTCTTAAAAAATTAAGAGAGGTTGAAAAAGTTGCGATAGCAGGTTCTATTAGACGGATGAAAGAGACAGTAGGGGATTGTGATATTTTAGTTGTTTCAGCTGATCCTCAAAAGGTAATGGAATTTTTTGTTTCTATGCCTGAGGTTGGGCGAATTTACGCCAAAGGTATAACAAAATCGGCAGTGAGATTAAATAACGGCCTTGATGTTGATTTGCGCGTTGTTGATAAAAAATCGTTTGGAGCCGCCCTTTGTTATTTCACTGGCAATAAAGAACATAATATTGTTTTAAGAAAAATGGCGCAAGCCAAAAATTTGAAATTGAATGAATATGGCCTTTTTAAAGGAAATAAAATGATTGCTGGCATTAGCGAAGAAGAAATTTATAAAACGCTTGGTTTACAGTATATACCGCCGGAAATGCGCGAAAACTGGGGAGAAATTGAATTGGCTTCAAAAAATAAAATTCCGGAATTGATAGGATACAAAGATTTAAAGGGCGATTTGCAAATTCAGACTAATTGGACTGATGGAGTAAATTCAATAGAGGAGATGGCGGAAGCAGCTCAGAAAATTGGATTAGAATATATTGTGATTACCGACCATACTAAATCATTGGCAATGACTGGCGGCTGTGATGAGAAGAAATTATTGAAACAAATGGAGGAAATTGACAAAATAAATTTAAAATTTAAAAGCCAAAATTCAAAATTTAGAATATTAAAAGGCGCTGAAGTTAATATAATGAAAGACGGCTCGCTTGATATCAGAGATGAAATTTTAGCCAAACTTGATGTTGTTGGCGCTGCAGTTCATTCTAATTTTAATATGTCTAAAAAAGAAATGACCGAGAGAATTAAAAAAGCAATGATGAATAAAAATATTGATATAATTTTTCATCCTACCGGTAGGATTATCAATAAAAGACCAGCTTACGAAGTAGATATGGAGGATATTATAAAAACAGCCAAGAAGACAAATACAGTTTTAGAGATTGACGCTTATCCGGATAGATTGGATTTGAAAGATGATTATATTAAAATGGCAGTTGAAATGGGTGTAAAATTATCAATAGATTCCGATGCTCATAATATCAGTCATTTGGAATTTTTAGAATTGGGGATTGCTCAGGCACGCCGTGGTTGGGCAAAAAAATCTGATATTATAAATACTTACAGCTGGGAAAAAATGTTGAGAATGCTTAAATAAACAGAAAGTATTTTATTTTTGCAATTAAATATCGTGGTCTTAAAAGTCGGAATTTTTAGATTTTATAATTTATAATAGATTCATTTTTGAATTAGAGAGTTTAACGAAATTTTTCAAAATATTTTTAAAAGATTTTTCTTGGGTTCTGAGTTTTTTGGTTTGTGATTTTTTCTATAGGATGGCTTAGCAATAGAATGTAGGCTTCTGGTTTGCCCACTCGATGCCCTCGTAGTTCAATTGGAGAGAACGTTGGCTTCCGGAGCCAAAGAGTGCCAGTTCAAATCTGGCCGAGGGTACAAGTAGTAGCAAGCGGAAGCCTGAAAACAAGGATGCAACTTCTCTTGGGGACGCTAGAGGGAAAATTACAAACCATAATTTGCCATTTCGCTTTGCTTAATGACTGGTTTATATTGAATGAATTTTTAACAAAAACAATTACAACTCCTCTTTTTTGTAAAAGAATTCTTAATCACTTTGTTTTTGTGAGAAGAGTAAATTTTTTATGTTTTCCTTGTTTTAAGATTAAAACCTTTTTAAAAACCTGACTTTTTAGAAAATTTTACCCTGGATTTTCCAAAAGGTATTAGCTTGACTGCCTGCCTTTTTATTGTACACATTTGACATTAAATCAGAAACTGCCAAATTTCCCCGCCAAAATTTGCCAAATCCTTAGTGGGATAGAAACCTTTTTTAAAAGACACTTTTTCAGTAAAATTCTAAAAGTCAAAAACCATCAACTGAAAATA
>JBBIUM010000047.1:0-5325 GCA_037440245.1 Candidatus Yanofskyibacteriota bacterium
AGTTTTATACTATACTTACACTTAAATATTACGATCGCCTTTGTTTTTTTTTTTATAAATTGTATTGCCGCTAGTACTGCCAGTAGCCACGGCTAAATCTTGGTCGCCATCAGCATCTAAATCAGCCGCAGCGAGAGCATACGGGTAATTAACTGTTTCAAATGCTCGTGTCGCGATAAGATTTAGGCTTGCAGAAGCCAAAGAAGTAGTCGGAGTAGTCAAAAAAGAAATTGATAAGAATAATTGAAGGACAATAAGTAATAGGGCGATATTTAAAAAAATTATTTGTTTCTTGCTTTTCATCATAAATAATGGTTGATGGATAAATAATTTTTAGTCAATCCACTACCGAATTGCTTATTTTTAGTTAGATAGCTTATTTTACTAAATAATATCGTCAAAATTAATAATATCTTTTAAATAACCGAAATCATCAGTGATTTTCTGTTGAAAACTTCTCTTTAAAGCCTCTATTTTAGAAACATCATTACCAGCTTTTTTCTTTAAAACATTCTGAATTTGCTCTTTAAAAATGGCTATAATCTCCTTTTTATGTTCACCGCTCTCATCTTTTTGAAGAAAATTCAAAATATCCTCTGGCGTAGGAGATTTGTGTATAAAATCTTGAATATACTGCCTAATTTTACCAGCAGCTATTAGGGCCGTTTCGGTTATTATCACATTATCCAAGGCAGAAAATTCCTCCTCTTTCTTTCTTGGTCTTTCTATTCTTTTATTTAATTTCTCTTTCCTCATAATTAGTTTTTTTAATCATAATTTGGTAAATTTTATTCCAATCTTCAAGCGATAAAGTTTCTGCTCGCTGATTAGATTTTATTTTACACAAAATTAGAATTTTTTTCCAATAGTTTTGATCAAAAATAAAACCCTTAAGATTATTTATTAATTTCTTTCTCGGCTGGCTAAATCCTTTTCTAAGTAATTTAAAAAATAGGTCTTGATTTGCAATATTTTTAAATTTTTCTTGCGGTCTAATCTCAATAATTGCCGAATCAACTTTAGGCGTTGGCCAAAAATTCTTCCTTGAAATTTTTTTTAAAATTCTAACATCGCTATAAAATTGAACAGTAAGGGCTAAAAGATTCATTTGCGGCGGTTTGGCACAAATTCGCCGAGCAACTTCTTTTTGCACTGTAAAAACTATGATTGCTGGAACAAATTGCCCAAGTCCTAAAATTTTCCGAAGCAAAAAATTCGTTAAATAATAGGGTATATTGCCAACTATTTTATATTTTTTATTTTTAAATTCTTTCCTCTTAAAATTATATTTTAAAATATCTTCATTAACTAATTCAATATTTTTAATTCCCGCCATTTTAATTTTATCGATTAAAAATTGAAAAAGTGCCTTATCTTTTTCAATAGCAATAACTTTTTTAGCTTTATTTGCCAATTTAAACGTCAAATAACCAAACCCCGGTCCCACTTCAATAACAGTGTCCGTTTTTTCTAAATTCAAGGCAGCGACTAAAAAATTATAAACATTTTCTGAAATTAAAAAATTTTGCCCCATTAGTTTATTGGGTTTGACACCCCAAATCCGTAAATCTTTTTTTAATTGTTGCCTTAAAGATAAAAACATAAATCGCGGCAAAATGATTAAAATCAATTAGTAAAATCAAAATTGGTCCACCATCCAAACTAAATAAACCTCCAAGCTCAAACCAGAAAATCCAAATTGTTTAAAATTTAGAATTAAGGATTTCGGATTTAGGATTTAACATCAGTCGTAGTTTTGAGTTGTGATTAAAAACTACAAATATGTCCTAAAAATTATCTTCATTGCCTTCACCCTCATTGTCTTCTTCTATTAAAAAACTATAATTATCTTTAACTCTGAAATCAACAATATCTTCTGGGATATCGCTTAAAAATCTTGAAGGCATATTGACAAGACAACTGCCAAAAATAGTTCTTTTTCTGGCAAAGGTCAAATAAAGATTTTTTTTGGCTCTAGTAATGCCAACATAACAAAGCCTTCGCTCTTCTTCAAGGTCTTCTATAGAAAAAGAACTTTTTGCATAGGGCAAAAGCCCATCTTCTAATCCAGCCATAAAAACAACAGAAAATTCCAATCCTTTTACGCAATGTATTGTCATCAAATGAACAACATTTTTATTTTCATCAAACTCATCAGCTTCTGAAAACAAACTCATTTCTTCTAAAAAATTGTTTAAAGCCTCCTCTCCTTCTAAATGATTATATTTTTTAACGATGCTTAAAATTTCTTTAACATTTTCCCATCTTGCTTCGGCTTCATTAATCATTCCGCTATAGAAAAGATTCTTGCCAAAATGCTTTTCTAAATAATTTTTATAATTAGTCTTTTTTAAAAACTCTTGCAGAGTTTCAAATAGGGTGTGTTTTTGTAAATAAGAATTTAAATATAGTTTCAAATCTAAAATATTTTTTATTATTTTATTTTCTTTTGCCAAATTTTCTATGCCTAATTTTAAAATTTTTTCCAATGTCGCTGCGCCAACGCCTTCGGTTATGCTAATTATTCTTGTTAAACTAACTATATCATTGCTATTAGAAATAAATCTTAACCAAGAAATAATGTCTTTTATTTCTTTCCTTTGATAAAATCTAAGAGAACCAATTATTTTATAAGGAAAATTATTTTTAATAAAACATTCTTCTAAAGGACGTGACTGGGCATTAATCCGATAAAGAATTACAAAATCTTTTGGTTCATAACCTTGATTTATCAAATTTTTAATTTCCGACAGAATAAATTCAGCTTCCTCTCGCTCGTCTCTTGTCTCTTGGATAACTGGCTTTGCTCCATTAGGATTTCTCGTCCAAATAGTTTTACTGCTTCTTTTAATATTTTTTACTATAAGATTATTGGCTAATTCCAATATTTCTGGCGTAGAACGATAGTTTTCTTCCAACTTTATGATTTTAGCATTAGGCCAATCGTTTTCAAACTTTAAAACATTTCTATAGTCTGCGGCCCGCCAACCATAAATAGATTGATCTGTGTCGCCAACAACACAAATATTACCGCTTTTTTCGGCTAAAAATTTACACAATTGATACTGAACAATATTAGTATCTTGAAACTCATCTATTAAAATATAATGAAATTTATCATGAAATTTTTTTAAAATATCTTCATCTTTAGCAAATAAGTCAACGGTTAAAAGGAGCAAATCGTCAAAATCAACAGCATTTTTTGCCTTTAATTCTTTTTGATATTCAAGATAAACTTCGGCTATTTTCTTTTCAAAGAAATTATCGGCTTTATTAAAATAACTCTCTGGAAAAATCATTTCATTTTTTAATCTTGAAATTATATCCTTTACCATTTCGGCTTTAAATTGTTCTCCATTAAATTCCAATTTTTTTAAAATATGCTTAATTAAATTTAAAGAATCGTCTTCATCATAAATCGTAAATTTTGTAGAATATCCTAATTTATAAATATATTGTCTTAAAATTTTTACACAAAAAGAATGGAAAGTTCCTATAAATGGCATTTTGTCTATTTTTAAATTTAAGTTTTGTAAAATATCCACCACTCTTCCTTTCATCTCTTCAGCAGCTTTATTGGTAAAAGTAACTGCTAAAATATTTTCTGGATTAATACCTGCCGTGATTAAGTAAACAATACGATATGTTAAAACTCTTGTCTTCCCCGAACCAGGTCCGGCGATTATCAAAAGCGGTCCATTTTTGTGAACTACTGCTTCTTTCTGCTGTTCATTTAAAATATTTAAAAAATTTTCCATACTCTTTTTATTCTAATAGTTATTCTAATTTTATTTCTAACTACTCTTTTTATTATTTCTTTTTACTTATTCTAACTCAGGTTATTTTAAAAATAAATAACTCCGAAGTCTGTCGGAGATAAAAATTTATTATTCAGCAATATTTAATTTAATTTTTAAATACTTTATTTAGAGTATCTAATACTTTAGTATCTAACAAGCGGGTTTGGCGCACCTCTAACTTCCCAATGCAAATGACAACCTGTTGAACGGCCTGTGCTACCAACAAGCCCTATCAGCTGACCTTTGGCCACATTAGAACCGTTTCTCACTAAAACTTTTGATAAATGAGCATATAAAGTAATCACGCCGTTTGGATGTCTAATCTTAATATAATTCCCATAACCACCGTTCCAACCACCGAAAGCAGCAGTAATAATTGTTCCTTCAGCAGCGCTATAGATTGGGGTGCCGCACGGCGTGGCAATATCAACTCCATTAAACCCATGCAATCTACCCCAATTTCTGCCAGTTGTGGGATACATAAAATAGCCAACATCTGCAGTAGTAGTTATAACTCTTGGAGCGTCAGGATTATAAGTATTAAAATTAGTCCTGCGGCTAGGAGACAAAACAATCGTTGAGACATTTGTCGGTTTTATACCGTCGGGAATAATAATTGATTTTCCGGCGACCACTTTACCATCGGCCGGCAAATTATTAAATTCAATAATTTTATCGATATCAGCTTTATAATAAAGAGCAATACTATTTAAAGTCTCTCTTTTCTTAATAGTATGCTCTACACCGCTAATTGGTAAAATTCTTAATTTCATTCCTGGCTTAATTAAACTTCTACTAGACAAATTATTGGCCCATAAAATGGTATTGATAGAGATATCAAATTGTTTCGCTATGGAACTAATAGTATCGCCATTTTGAACTTCATATTCTACAATATTATCTCTTAATTTATTAATTGCAATATCGGGAGCATGAATATTGACTAAATTTACATCCTGAATCAAATCCCAACTCTCCATTATCCCTTCCATACCACCACCTTCACCTTGGTATTCAACAGAGCTTTCAATTTTACTAACATTTTTTAATAGATTGCCACTAGAATTTGCTAAAAATAAATTTGAATTAAGAATTGTGTTGGTTTTTTTTATAGACTCAGTTACAACAGCGCCTTGCTGAATAATCTCTTTGGAATTATTTCCTGAGAAAATTAAAAAACTCGCCGTTAAAACAACAGCTCCGCTAATTAAAGCAATAAATATCTTTCTTCTAAAACTTATTCCCTTTTTAACTCTTGAAGTATTAAATTGTCGAGAAAAATAAATACTAATAAGCCTGAATCCTCTTTAAAAAGACAAGATTAAGCCTTTTTCAGCTTATTTCGACCATATCTTGGTAACTGAATTTTATATTAGCATATCCAAAAAACCAAGTCAATAACCAGCTAAGATACATACATTTTGAAAAACCTAACGTTCTGGATTAGATATTTTCAAGGTGGAATATTGCCTTTATTGAAAAAATACTGAGTGATATAAAAAAAGCTAGAGTTATTCATTTATCT
>JBBIUM010000048.1:0-5313 GCA_037440245.1 Candidatus Yanofskyibacteriota bacterium
ATTCGGCAGAAATTGAAATTAGCAATTTAATAGAAATTGTCCATCAAGGCTGGATACGCCTGGGGCGGGAAAATTGAAAATTAGTTTTAGGGTTTAAGACTATAATTTATTTATTTTTCTTGTTAATCTTGATTTGTATCTTGAAGCTGTATTTTTCTTTATAACGCCTCTTTTAGCAGCTTTATCAATAACTTTATATAATTGAGGCAATAAAGCAATTGCTTCTTTTTTATTTTTAGAAGCTATAAGTTTTTGTGTTTTTTTAATGATAAGTCTCATTTCTTTAAGCCTTTTTAAATTAAACTTCCTTCTTCTTTTTGATTGTCTTAATGCCTTTTTGGCTGATGCAGTATTTGGCATATAATCATTAGTAAATAAAAATGATAATTAGATTGAAATTTATTTTTTAATAACGTATCTATTCCTTTCTAAATTTTACTCTTAATAATCTTAATAAAATTTGCTTATTTTTGAAGCTTATTATAATTAAAATATAAATATTATAAAAAAGCAAGTTTTTAGGGTATGTCAAAAATTGCTTTTAAAAATTTAGGCTGTAAAGTAAACTTTGCCGAAATTCAAAAATGGATTGATGAATTAAGACATTTAGGTATGGAGATTGTTGATAAGGACGCCGAAGTCTATATTATTAATGCCTGCGCTGTTACTTGTAAAGCTGAAAAAGAAACTCGGCAATTGATTCATCAAATTAAAAGGCAGAAACCTTCGGCAAAAATTATTTTAACAGGTTGCTTTAATTCTAATTTGTCAAAAGAAGTATCTATAACTGTGCCAGCAATAAAAAAAGACAATTTGATAAATGTTTTATTAAGAATTAGCAAACGGCAATTGAAAATTAATTATTCAAGAAAAGATGCTTTTAAAGAACGGACTCGTGCCTTTATTAAAATTCAAGACGGCTGCAACAATTTTTGTTCTTATTGTATTGTTCCCTATTTTAGAGGCAAGTCGCGTTCTTATAAGATAAAGGATATAATTTCTTTAGTAAGAGAAAAAGAAAAACAAGGATTTAAAGAAATTGTTTTGTGCGGTGTTAATTTGGGCGATTTTAAGGATGGAAAATACGATCTCGCTGATTTAATTGTTGAAATTTTAACTAAAACAAAATTGCCGCGTATTCGTCTTTCTTCTATAAATCCAGAAAATATAACCGACAAACTTTTGAAATTATTTGAAAATCCGCGATTAATGCCGCATTTACATATTCCGCTTCAAAGCGGCTCTAATAAGATTTTGAAATTAATGCGAAGAAAATACACTGCTAAAGATTATCTAAAGTTAATAAAAAAGATATTAAAAAAATATCCCTTATTCGGTATTTCAACCGATGTCATTATTGGTTTTCCCGGCGAAACTGATTTAGATTTTCATCAAACCTTAAATTTAATAAAACAATTGCCTTTTTTAAAGATACATATTTTCAGATTTTCTCCTCGTCAGAAAACATTGGCCTATTTTTACAATTTAAGAAATTCAGTTGATGAAAAAATTAAAAAGAAGAGAGTAAATATTTTAAAAAATCTGACCATGAAAATTGCTAAACAATATAGGGATAAATTTAAAAAAATGACCCTGCCGGTTCTTTTTGAAAGTAAAAAATCAGGAGTTTATTGGGGCTATACGCCAAATTATTTGTTAGTGAAGAAAAAAAGCAAGAAAGATTTGCAAAATAAAATTATTGATGTTTGTCTTTAGTTATAGTATGCTAAAAAATAATGTAGAGATTGTTAATGATGAGCAAGATAATGATGCGCATAAAGAGGAAGATATGGCGTTAATAAAAATTTTCTGATTTTTTAAATTAAATTTTGATAATTACCTTAATTTATAATTTATTGTTTTAAGTAATTGATTATTTATAGGTTAATCAGTCAAACCGAGCCATTAATTCTTAGTTAAGTTACCAAATTATTAGTTGGATTATTTTGCTTATTATTCGTTATTATTCAACCGCGATAAAGATGAATAAGCGGTTTCCTATATTATGATTAGCTTTCTTAAAGGTTTTTTACGTCAAAAAACAGATAAGTATGTGATTATAGAGAATAACGGAATAGGCTTTAAAATATTTCTTAGCGCTCAAGCAATAACTGACTTGCCTCCTTTGGATAAAGAAGTTAAACTTTATACTTATTTGCACTTAACCGAAGAAAATCCGCAATTATATGGCTTTTTATCATTGGAGGATTTGAGTTTATTTGAGAATTTGATAACCGTGCCGGGAGTCGGGCCAAAATTAGCTTTAGGTATTTTATCTATTGGTTCGGTAGAGAAAATTAAAACAGCAATTTTATCCGACGATGATAAGTATTTAGCCAAGGCACCGCTTGTTGGACCAAAGATGGCAAAAAAGATAATTTTGGAATTATCTTCAAAAATTAAATTAAGTCCTGGGGAATTTATACCTGAAGAGCTTAAAGAAGAATCAGATGTTGTCGATGCGTTAATAAATCTTGGTTATAATAAAACAGAGATTCGTAAGGCTTTTAAATCTTTACCGCCTGAAATTAAGGGCCTAGAAGCGAAAATTAAATCATTGCTAAAAATTTTAGGGAGTCATTAGATTGAATCATTAATATGATCTGGAATGAAATTATTAAGAAGAATAATAATTCTTTTTTACAGTCTTATGAATGGGGATGTTTTCAGGAAAAAATTGGCAGAAAGCCATTTTATTTTATTTATAATGGCAACAATTGGCTTTTGCTAAATGAAATAAAACAAAATACTGAAATAAAATTTGATTTTTGTGTTTTGATATTAGAACATAAACTACCTTTTTCTAAAAAGTATTTTTATCTGCCGAAAATTAATTTATCAAATTTGCCAAATTTGGAAAGATTAATAGACAGAGTAAGAAATTTGAAAAAAGACAACCTTTTTTTAAAGATAGAGCCTTTAGATAAAGATATTGGAAAGGGCTTGCTTTCTTTTAATATTCAACCTCGACAAACAATTGTTTTAAATTTAGCTAAAACAGAGGAAAGATTACTATTAGATATGCATCAGAAAACGAGATACAATATTAAAATTGCCCAAAAACATGGCGTCACTATTGAGATAGATGAAAAAATGGCTTATTTTGAAGATTTTTGGCGGTTAATGGTTGAAACTGCGAAAAGAAATAATTTTAGGACTTATCCTAAACTTTATTATAAAGAATTACTAGAATGTCTTCCCTTTTCTCAGTTAATGGTTGCAAAATATCAAAATAAAATTATAGCTGCAATTATTATTGTTATTTTTAATAATATTGCCTATTATCTTCACGGCGCTTCAGATTATAATTTTAGAAATATAATGGCTCCGTATTTGATTCAATGGAAAGCAATATTAAAAGCCAAAGAAATGGGATGTTATATTTATGATTTTTGGGGCATTGATGAAAAGAAATGGCCAGGAATTACAAGGTTTAAAAAGGGGTTTGGGGGAGAAATTATTAAATTTCCTTCTGCTTTTGATTTCATCTTTGATAAATTTTGGTACTGGGTTTATCGTTTAGGCAGGTGGCTGTTTTGAGTTTCATTTTGATTTATTACTAAGCTTCATCATTTTGTTTAATTTGCTATTTGAAATTATTTTTATGAATTATGAATATAGATAAAATATTTAGTTTGGGCAAAAAAATAATTCCAACCCCTCTTTTTAATTTTTTTCAACCTTTTTATCATTATATCATTGCTTTTTTAGGAGCGATTTTTTATCGATTTCCTTCTTTAAGCATTAATGTTATTGGCGTAACGGGCTCAAAAGGCAAATCCTCTGTTGTTTATTTGTTGTCTAAAATTTTTGAAAATGCCGGAATTAAAGTAGGTGCTAGTTCTAGTATTTACTTTAAAATTGGAGACAATGAAATTTTTAATGATAAAAAAATGACAATGCCTGGTAGATTTTTTATGCAAAAATTTTTGCGCCAGTGTGTTAAAAAAGGTTGCAAATACGCAATAATAGAGGTTAGTTCTGAAGGAATTAAGCAATTTCGGCATAAATTTATAAAATTCGATACGGTTGTTTTTACTAATTTAGAACAAGAGCATATTGAATCTCATGGTGGATTTGAAAATTATCGAAGAACTAAATTAAAATTATTTCAAGCTTGGGGAATTAAAAATTCTGTTGTTAATATTGATGATAAAAATGTAGTTTTTTTCTTAGCAATTAATACTCGGATTTTAAGATTTGGATACGGACTTTATAACAATGCCTTGGATTTTACTGGCTTCGATTTTAAGTCTCTATATAAACCTCAAACAATTATTTCTCTTAATCCTCTAGAATTTATTTTAAATGGATTTTATTTTAAATCTTTTCTTTATGGAGAATTTAATTTATATAATATTTTAGCGGCTTTAACTGTGGCTAGTCTAAAAGGAGTGCCTTTGGAATTCTGTTCTTCTGCACTGCTCTCTATTAAAGGTATTCCCGGCAGGTTTGAGTTTATTCATTGCAGTCAGGATTTTTCAGTAATTGTTGATTATGCTCATACACCGGTTTCACTTGAACAGGTTTATAAAACAGCAAAAAATTTTTTAAAAAATAAAACAAACAAACTTATTTGTGTTTTAGGTTCTGCTGGCGGTGGGAGGGATAAATGGAAACGTCCAGAACTTGGGAAATTGGCCGCATTGTATTGTAATAAGATTATCTTGACAAACGAGGATCCTTATGACGAAGACCCTTTAAATATTATTCTTGATATAAAAAAGGGAATTAATTTGAAAAACAAAGAGAATATAGAAGTTTTTGAGATAATTGATAGAAAAGAAGCTATCAGAAAAGCATTAGTTATGGCCAAAAATGGCGATGTAGTTATAATTACTGGTAAAGGATCTGAGCAATGGATGATGATAGCTGGACAAAAGAAAATTCCGTGGAGTGACAAAAAAATTATTGAAGAATACTTTACTGAACGTCAATAAATTTTTTTGACATCACTTTTAAATTAGTGAATTATTATTTATTAAAGTATTAAAGTATTCGGTTAATTTAATGCCATTTCTAAGTTAAGCAAACCTTGACATATATAGGACATTATTTTATAAAAATTTGTCCTATATCTGTCCTATATCTGTCATATATCTGTCCTATATCTGTCATATATCTGTCATACTGTCTTATATTTGTCCTATATTGAATTGAAAAACTAAATAGTGTAAGAAAAATTAGAATAGAGTTTTTTAAGTTATTAAACATATTTTCCACAGTTTTTTAACTTTTAAAACTTGCACTAAATAGTGATTTTTGGCTTAAAATACTGAATAAAATTAAAAATTAACTATTGGATTTTTTTTA
>JBBIUM010000049.1:0-5247 GCA_037440245.1 Candidatus Yanofskyibacteriota bacterium
GAATTTAGAATTTCGGATTTAGGATTTAACATCAGTTGTGGTTTTGAGTTTTGAGTTTCTATATTATTTTAGTTACTGTTTGGATAATTTTAATTTCTAATTTTTCCCATCGCGGTTTTTCAAAATCGCCTTTTTTAAGCAAACCGTTTTTGGCTCCTAATGCTTCCACTACAGCTGTAGCGTTAGCAGAACCAAATCTTATGGCTTTTTGAACATCAAAAGGTTTTTTTGCTTTTTCATCTAAAATCAAAGAACTAACAAAACCAGCGCCAAAAGCATCTCCGGCTCCTGTTCTTTCAACAAATTTTTCTTCTTTATAAATTCCAGCTTGATAAAGATATTTTTTATCGCAAACAATTACGCCATTTGGCCCATCGGTAATAATTGTTATCCATTTCAGCACATCAGCAAGTTTCTTAATAATGCCAAAAATATCTTGAATATCAATTGTAGTCAAATAAGCTCCTTCCTCCCGATTTATTTTTAAGACATCTACATTATTTAAAATGGGTCTTAATTTTTCTAATCCCATTTTAATTTGGTCTTTAGAAAGATCAACTGCAATTTTAACTTTATTTTTAACAGCCTCTTTAACTAAAGGTTCAAATAATTTAGCATTTTCCCCGCCTAAAGGGGCAAGATAAACCCATCTTGTTTTAAAAATTTTTTTAAAGGAGATTTTTTCTATTTCTAAATTTTCCGATGCGCCGCGATAAACTAAAATAATTCTGTCGCCGCTTCGTCCTTCGCCACAACGCAAAATAACTGAATAACCAGTATATTTATCTTTTGATTTTTGAACAAAACTAACATCAACCTTAAATCTCTTTTTCATTTCATTAAGTATCACTTCACCGCCAGGATCATCACCAACATTAAAAATAGCTGCTGTTTTCAACCCCTGATTGCTAAAAGTGGCAGCCGCATTGGTTGCCCCACCTCCAGTTGCAAAAAAGATATCATTCATTTCCACCTTAGATCCTAAATTCAAACAAAGTTTATTATTAACTATATCGAATCCTTCGCTTTTTAAAAAAACATCTCTTGTGGCAGAACCAATACAAACTACATCGTACATATTATTTTAGCTAAATTTTATTTATCAAATTACTTATTAATTTTAATAATTTTACTTAAATAATTGATTTACTAAATTATTTTCTTCTAATAACTTTATTAATTGCGGCTTTAATAGTAGAAACTCCCATTCCAAACGTTTCTATGAGTTCTGATGGTTCGCCTGATTCGCCAAACCTATCATTTACGCCAACAAACTCAATTGGCACAGGATAATTTTTAGCCAAAAGTTCAGCAACAGCCGATCCCATACCGCCCATTATTTGATGTTCTTCAACAGTAACTACAGCACCAGCTTCTTTAGCCGCTTTAATAATTGTTTTTTCATCCATTGGTTTAATTGTATGATTATTAATTATACTAACGCTTATCCCCCTTTTCTCTAAATCTCTTGCTGCAAGCAAAGCGTTGTAAAGCAATGGTCCACAACCAATAATTGCAACTTTAGGTTTTTTGCTTTTCCATAAATAATACGCTTTACCAATTTCAAACGGCGTTAGTTCTGTGGTAAAAATTGGCGTTTTTTCACGGGCAAATCTTAAATAAACCGGTCCTTTATGTTCTGCTGCTAATAAAGTCGCTTTTTTTGTCTCAATATAATCTGCCGGAGCAATAACAACCAAATTAGGTAAACATCTTGTAATTGCAATATCTTCCAATGCTTGATGAGTGGCGCCATCAGGTCCAACAGAAACACCAGTATGGGCGCCGGCTATTTTAACATTGGCTTTCGAATAACAAACACTAACGCGAAGCTGGTCCCAGTTCCTACCCGGAGAAAAAACAGCATAGGAAGCAACAAAAGGAATTTTCCCTGCCAATGCCATTCCTGCCGCCAAACCCATCATGTTTTGCTCGGCTATGCCGGTTTCAATAAACCTGTCTGGAAATTCTTTTCGGAAAACCGAAACGCGCGTTGATTCGGTGATATCGGCGCACAAGGCAACAATATTCGGATTTTCTTTCCCCGCTAAAACCAAGCCGTCGCCAAACCCGTGCCTGGTCGGCAATTGTTCAATATCATCTTTAAAAATTTTTTCCGACAATTTCGCATTTTTATTAAGCATAAATTTTATTTTTATATTAATTATTTAACTGGTGAAAATTTTTGAATGCGATGATTTCCAATATCGGCAATGTAAATATTATCTAAAGAATCAATCGTTATATCTACTAGCTTAATAAATTGATTATCTTTATTGCCATATTCACCAAGATTACTTAAAAATTCACCATTTGATGAAAATTTAGATAATCTAGAATTTTTAAAATCATAACCATAAATTGCATAAATAAATCCTTTTGAATCTACAACAAAGCCAAGATTATCTTGAAGAAATTCGTCATTTTTAAATTCTGATATAAAATTTCCATTAGAATCAAATTTTTGCAAACCATTACCTAAAACATAAATATTATTTTGAGCATCTATTGAAATCTTTTCAGGATCAATATTCAAATCCCATGCTTTAATAAATTCTCCTTCAGAATTAAATTTTTTAATACGTTTAGGCAATTTCATTTCTTTTTGTTCAGGAAAATAATCTCCACCTGGCCTACATACATTTTCTGTAAAATAAACATTATCATAAGAATCTATAGCAATATAAGATTGTCCGCTCTCATCACAAACACCTCCAGCCTCCCATTCTTTTATTAAATTACCGCTAAAATCAAATTTTTTAATAAAACCGGAACAATTTAAATAAAAATTATCCTTAGAATCTAATACAAAATCCCAAACATAACAATTCTTACTAGCTTCTTGATTCAAATTTATTTGGCTTATATAATTTCCGCTATTATCAAATTTTTTGAATAAATATTTTGGATTTTCAAAATTCCCACTATTAAAAATGGCGTAAATATTATTATTTTTATCTGCTGAAACATTAAGTGGACCCTCTGGCAACGCCTCTAAAAGCCCGTACTCTTGTAATAAATTAAATTTATAATTATATTTTTGCAATCTTGTTGTAAAATCTCCTGATGAATTCTTGAAATTAGAAAGAATATAAAAATTACCAGATTTATCTATATTCAAACCATAAGACATAAATAATTGTGAATTTTTATTATTATATAATTTAAAATTATGAATAAAATCTTGTTGTTTACTGGTTTGATTATATGCAAACAAACCGCCATCCATATTCAAATAATAAATCTTGTCTTCGTATAAACCAGCGCCTGGAACACAAAAATCAACTGTCATCCAATCTACATCATATTGAAATAAAAAATTACCCTCACTGGAAAATTTTTGGATTGCTTTTTTATCATTATTCATATCAATCAATACATAAATATCGCTACGCCAATCCACATACATTCTCTGTATTGCAATATGCGATTTAAACTGTTCTTTAATCCATTCGCTATTTTCTCCGCTTCGCGTATAATCATATAGCAAATTTATTTTGTTTAATAATTTACCGTCCGTTAAAGAATAATTTATAAGCGCATAAGATTCATTTTTTGATTTAAGTAAAATCCAAATATTATTAATTCCTATATCAAAATTCATTATAGAATCAGTTAATTCTATTCCGCTAAAAAATTTTTTATCAATAATTTTTAATAAATTACCTGATGGGTCAAATTTTTGAATTCTAAAATTATTTTGATTATCACCCCTATCAGACACTAAAATATTATTATTTTCATCAAAAACTATATTGCCTATAGAATTAAATTTTCCTGGTTCAGAACCAAAACCGCCAAATTTTTTTACGAAATTTCCATTTTGATCAAATTTTATAATATCATCATACTTTGTTGTAATATAAATATTTCCGTTTAAATCTATAAAAGAATAAGATAAATCTTGCCAATAATTTTTAGATTCTTCTGAAACTAATATAGAGGGTTGCGGTATTTGTTGATTATCTAAATCACTATTCTGTTCAATATTATCTTTTTCAAATAAATCCCCTATCTTTTCATTCACAAAATCTCTCTGCCATAAATAACCACCAGCAATTAAAATACCAACCATAATAATTCCAACAACCCACCAGATTTTTCTGGATTTTTTTATTGGTTCGCTAAATTGTTGAAACTGCTGATTTATTGGTTGTTCCATAATAATTTTGAATTTAGAATATAGAATTTGGAATTTAAAATAAAAACCATAATTCTATTTTCTATTTACTATTTTCTATTTTCTAATTTTAATCTGCTTCACTTTGGATCTGCCCCTGTAAAGTCCTGAGCTGTTTCAATGCTTGCCCTGCTTCCTCTTTGCTTGGTGGCTTACCGTGCCATTCCGGCTTCCATTCCATAAAATCAACGCCTTTACCAGGAATTGTATGACAAATAATCATTACCGGTTTCTCATAAATTGATTTAGCATGAGTTAAAGCATTATAAATTTCCAAAATATTATGGCCATTAACTTCTAAAACGTGCCATCCAAATGCTTCATATTTCTCTTTCAAGGGCTCAAGTGGCATTACCTCTTCAGTAAATCCGTCAATTTGAATATTATTTCTATCCATAATAAAAGTTAAATTATCTAATTTATGCTTGCCAGCAAACATTACCGCTTCCCAGGTTTGACCCTCTTGCTGCTCACCATCGCCAACTAGGCAATAAACCTGCCATTTTTTACCGTCCATTTTTGCAGCATAAGCCATACCAACTGCAATTGAAGAACCCTGAGCTAAGGGACCCGAAGTATTTTCAATCCCCGGCAAAGAACCAAAATGAGGATGTCCCTGCAAACGACTACCCAATTTTCTTAACGTCATTAACTCGCTTATTGGAAAGAAACCCCGATGGGCTAAAACAGCGTAAAGAACTGGACAAATATGTCCATTAGAAAGCACGACTCTATCTCGATCTTGCCAATCCGGTCTTTTAGGATCAATATTTAAAATATCGGTAAAATAAAGCGTGGTTAAAACATCAGCCATACCTAATGGGCCAGCTGAATGACCTGACTTCGCTTCCAAAAGCATTTTAATAATATCTTGCCTTATTGTATAAGAAAGAGACTCTAGTTCTTTTATTTTTTCATCGGTAAGCATAATAAGAATTTCTAATTTTTATTTTCCGCCGAAGCGAATCCGTATTGTCCGTTACGGTCAAGCTCTGGTGGATAATTTCTAAAACTTTAAAACCCAAATCTCAAAACTCAAAACCACAACTGATGTTAAATCCTAAATC
>JBBIUM010000050.1:0-5170 GCA_037440245.1 Candidatus Yanofskyibacteriota bacterium
GAGGATTTCGGATTTAGGATTTAACATCAGTTGTGGTTTTGCGCTTTGAGTTTTATTTGATTTGGATTTTGATGCCTCAGGTTTTGAATTCCCTAAAAAATATTAAAGACTTATATGAAAACTTGTAAAAAATTTAAGTATGTGATATTCTATCTTTAGTGTTTTAGTTTGCTTGCGTTAATAATCGCGGTCGAAGCAAAAATAAAATACTTGTGCGATAGGTTAAAGTGTATTTGACCGCGCGCAATTAGTAAATATTACTTTCAAAATTTAATATTATGGCGACAAAGTTATTTGTTGGGAACCTTCCTTTTTCGTTAAGCGATGCTGAATTAAAAGACACTTTTAGCGCCGCTGGAAATGTAATTTCGGCAACAATAATCACAAATAAATTTTCTGGCAGAAGTAAAGGTTTTGGTTTTGTAGAAATGGGATCTGAAGAAGAAGCACAAAAAGCCATTGAGATGTTTAATGGTAAAGATATTGGCGGCAGAAATGTCGTTGTTAATGAAGCAAAACCTCTAGGAGAAAGACCACCGCGAAAAGAAGGATTCCGAAAAAGAAATAGATTTTAGTTCTAATTCTTGCAAAACAATCCCATTTTAACAACGGGATTGTTTTGTTTTATATAAAAATTTTATTTTACTGTTTAAATTCATTTTCTGATATTTGAAATACTTAAGAAAAATTCAAAAACTGATTTTTCGCCAAAAAAATCAATACACCATACCTGCCAAAGCCGAAGCAATCCCGCCAAAGCGTGAGAGCGAGGCAGTTTCCGCTGTAAATAAACTTTGGTGGACTATTCTAAAATTAGCTCGGACGATTTTCGCCGGCCGCAGGCGGCGAGGAAAAGCCCTCATACTTAGCGACTCGCCCGAGCACGGCCTCGCCGCGTTCTTTAACAATTTCAAGTTTTTCTATGAGCTAATAATAACTCATTTTCAGAAAATTTGGCCGCCGAGCCGCGAAGCGGCGAGGCGGAATGTTTGACTTTTCCGAAAGTGTGGACCGGAGGGGAATCGAACCCCTAACCTCTCGGGTGCAAACCGAGTGCTCCACCTTTAAGCTACCGGCCCTGATAGCGACCTAATTTTAAAAAATCCTTAAAATCTTTTTTATATCAATTCTTGCGGCTACTAATTGCTCTTCCAATTATTGTGTCCAGTAATTCTTTAAATTCAATACCTGCTGCTTTAGCGGCTTTTGGCAATAAAGAATTTTTTGTCATTCCAGGTAAAGTATTAATTTCTAAAATATAAATTTCATTAGAAGAAACTATAAAGTCACTTCGAGAATAATTACGACAGCCTATAGCCTTGTGCGCTAAAATTGCGTTTTCCTGAATTTCCATTGCTAATTTTTGGGAAATGTCTGCCGGTGTTACCTCATCGCAACAACTTTCGTTATATTTTGCTTTATAATCAAAAAATTCATGATTATTTTTTGGAATTATTTCAGTCACTGGCAACGCTAAAATATCTCCATTGGCCATCTCTAAAACTCCGCAAGTAAATTCTCTACCGGCTAGAAATTTTTCAACTAATAATTGTTTATCAAACTTAAAAGCTTCGGCTACAGCCGCTTCTATTTGTTTTATATCCCTTATGATAGAAACACCGACGCTAGAACCACGACTATTGGGTTTAACAACTGCTGGTAATTTTAATTTTTTTACCGCTTCTTGAACGCTATTTAACGCTTCTTCTTTATCAACTGCTTCAACAAAAATTGCTGGAGGAGTTTTTAATCCAAATTCGCGAAATAATAGACGACTGACAAATTTATTCATACCCAAAGCACTAGCTAAAACGCCAGCGCCATTATAAGGAATCCTAAAACTTTCCAATAATCCTTGAAAAGTTCCATCTTCACCAAATTCGCCATGCATTGCATTAAAAACAACATCAATATTTTTTAATGCCTCTTCAATAGTTAAAATTTTTCCGTCCTTTCTCCATTTCCCATCTTTTGTTATTTCAATAGCAACAATATCGTATTTATTTCTATCTAAATTTTCCAGAATATTTTTTCCAGTATTTAAAGAAACAATATGTTCTGATGACGGGCCGCCCATAACCACCGCCAATTTTATTTTAAAACTTTTAGTCATATAAATTTAACGGTTACGGTTAAAATTATTTCTTATCTTTGCTTCTTAGTTTTTATTTTATTTAAATATTATCAGAAATAAAGGCGCTAAAACCAAAGTTAAGGTTGAAAGTAGTTTGATTAAAACATGCAGTGAAGGACCGGCTGTATCTTTAAATGGGTCGCCAACTGTATCGCCCACAACAGCTGCTTTGTGCGCTAACGAACCCTTGCCGCCATACATTCCGGTTTCAATATACTTTTTTGCATTATCCCAGGAACCGCCGCCATTATTTAAAACCAATGCCAAAATAATTCCAGCAATAGTGCCAACCATTAAAGTTCCTCCAACTGCTTCAGGTCCTAATAAAAATCCAACAGCCGTAGGAACAATTATTACTGTTATTCCCGGCAAAACCATTTCTTTTAAAGCTCCTCGCGTGCAAATATCGACAGAACGCGCGTAATTTGGTTTTTCGACGCCCTCCATAATTTTAGGATTTTCTTTAAATTGAGCACGAACATCGTTGATAATATAATAAGCCGCTGCCAACCGCCCGAATAGCAAAAGAAGAAAAAATAAAAACTAAAGCCGCGCCAATTAAGCCGCCAACAAAAACAATTGGCTTTGCCAAATCAACGCTTAACAAATGAGCTTCCTCTAAATAAGCGGAAAATAATAAAAACGCTGCTAAAGCCGCAGAACCAACTGCATATCCTTTAGTTAAAGCCTTTGTTGTATTGCCAACAGCATCTAATCTGTCAGTTTTTCTTCTAATTTCTTCAGGCGCTTGAGACATCTCCACAATACCACCAGCATTATCTGTAATCGGGCCAAAGGTATCCATAGCTAAAATATAAGCGCAAGTTGCGAGCATACCCATTGTTGCCACAGCTGTTCCATATAAACCGCCGCCATCAAGACCAGTTTGTCTTCCTAATAAATACGAACCAATTAAAGCGGCTGAAATAACTAATATTGGCAAACCAACACTCTCTAGGCCAATAATATTTGTTGCCGCGCCGGTTTCTGAAGCTTTAGCAATTTCTTTAACTGGTCTATATTTGTATTCGGTATAATATTGCGTAATATAAACAAAAGCAATGCTAGTTAAGATACCAATAATGCCAGCTAAAAAGAACCAAAACCAATAATTTCCCAAAAGCAACTTCGTGGCTATGCCAAAACCAATAATTGATAAAAGTGTAGTAATGAAATATCCTCGATTTAAACCTTTCATAGGGTCTTCATCTTCTTTAACTTTAACTGCCATAACCCCAATAAAAGAAGCAACAAGCCCAAAAGCGCGCGCTGCCAGAGGAAAAATAATTCCGCCAATGCCAAAAATTGGAAAAAGAGCGATACCCAAAATCATTGCGCCAATATTTTCCGCCGCTGTTGATTCAAACAAATCTGCGCCACGACCAGCGCAATCGCCAACATTGTCGCCAACTAAATCAGCGATAACTGCCGGATTTCTTGGATCATCTTCGGGAATACCAACTTCAACTTTTCCCACCAAATCAGCTCCAACATCAGCAGCTTTTGTATAAATTCCACCGCCAAGCTGAGCAAATAAAGCGACAAATGAAGCACCAAAACCAAAACCCACAATTAAAAGAGGAACTTCTAAAGGATTTTTAAAACCGCCGTAAAAATAAAATAAACCTGCAACGCCGATTAATGATAAAGCAACAACTAACAATCCGGAAACCGCGCCTCCGCGAATAGAAATTCTTAACGCTTCATTTAAACTTTTGCCAGCCGCGATTGCTGTCCTTAAATTTGCTCTAACGGATATATACATTCCAATAAAACCAGAAATTGCCGAACAAGCAGCGCCTAGAATGAAAGCAAGAGCTGTATGCCAGCCATAAGAAAACTTACCGCTAAAACTATAGATAATAAAAATCAGGCCAGCTAGAATTAAACTTAAAATTGCAATAGTTGTGTATTGCCTTTTTAAAAACGCCATTGCTCCTTCCTTAATAGCATCGGCAATTTCTTTCATTTTTTCATTATTAACATCCTTTTTTAGAATATATCGTGCCAATAGATAAGAAACCAATAAAGAAAAAAGGCTAATAAGAATGACTAGAATAAACATATGTTTTTTAAATTAAAAAATTAATAATAAAAAAGTTGATTTTTTTCTACATTTATTTTACCCTAAAAAGAAATTTTATCATTTTAATTTATATTATTATTTATAAAACTATGCCTTATATAAAACAAAAAAATAGAAAAAATCTTGATTTATTAATTGATAAATTAGCTAATGCTGTTGTTAAAGAAATTGAATCTAACGGCGATGATAAAGATTTCGGCGGATTTCTTAATTATACTTGTACCAGATTAATACTCTCTATAATCAAAAAAAAATTTGGCAAATTAAGATATTGGATTATCAATGCTGTAACCGGCACGCTTAAAAATATTTCTGACGAATTTTACAGGCGATTAGGCATTCCTTATGAAAATAAACAAATAAAAAAATCGGGTGATGTGGATTTATATAAATATTTTGAAAATGAAATAAAAAAATTGTAAAAAATTGCAAACATTACTTTTTACAATGATGGAAAATTATCGTATTTTATTTATGCAATGTTATGTTCTTTTAAAACAGATTCAATTGCATCTTCAATAAGAAGACGAGCTATCTTGTCGCCTTCTTTTTTATCTATAGTTCTCCATTTTGGCAAATAAATTGCCACTTCCTTGCCTTTCTCGTCTTTAAATTCAATTACAAAATGTTCTACGGTCTGCTTAAGCTGCGGGTATTTTTCCATAATTTTTTTAATCTCGGTTTTATCTAACCGTCTATTTATTTGATTATTTATTTTCTCTTTTTTCATATCTCCTTTAAATTATCTTCTTTAAAAATTTTAGTATATAATAAGAATTTTAATAAATCAATATCAATAAACAAATTTCAAAACTCAAAACCACAACTTATAATTCAAAAATCAAAAATCAAAATGCAAAATGAAAAAGAAAAATTCAAAATAAAAGCTCAAAAACCAAAACTCAAAACTCAAAGCGCCAAGCTACAACTTAAAAGTTAAAAGTTTGCAT
>JBBIUM010000051.1:0-3430 GCA_037440245.1 Candidatus Yanofskyibacteriota bacterium
AAAGCGCAAAACTCAAAACGCAAAACTACAACTTAAAGCGTAAAACTTACATTATTAACCTTAAAAGAAAAAGTTTTAACTTTTTTGAGCTATAACTTTGCGCTTTGCGCTTCTTTAAATATCTGAATTTTAATATCGTTTAGAATTTAGAATTTCGGATTTAGGATTTAACATCAGTTGTGGTTTTGAGTTTTGAGATTTGGGTTTCTATTTTAAATTTTTCTTTTTCATTTTTCATTTTGCGTTTTGTTTTTTTAATTATTAAAGTTAGTTTTGAGCTGTGAATTATTCTTCTTTTTTAAATAAGCAAGGTGATGAGATATGGTTATTTTATCTAAAAAATTTTTTAATAGGTCGGCTGAGAAAGTGGCGCGTGATTTATTGGGAAAAATTTTATGCATAAAAAGAGGAAATAATATTTTGCGCGGTATGATAATTGAAACTGAAGCTTACGTTGGCCCCCAAGATAAAGCCTCTCATGCTTATAAAGGAAAAACAAAAAGAAATGCGCCTATGTTTGGTCCTTCCGGCGTTTGGTATGTTTATTTTGTATATGGTTTTCATTGGATGTTAAATATTGTTACCGGAGCGCAAAATTTTCCAGCAGCTGTTTTGATTAGAGGCGTGAAAGTTATTAAACCTTTAAGATTTAAAAAAATAAGTTCCAAAAAATCTTTTTTTATAAATAAAATAAAAATGATGGATGGACAAATATTAAATGGTCCCGCAAAAGTGACAAAATTTTTTGGTATTGATAAAAGATTCAATGGTAAAGAAGCAATCCCTAAAAATTTTTTGTGGCTTGAGGAAAATCGCCAGTTGAAGAATAAAAAATTTCGAATAGAAAGATTGCCGCGAGTTGGAGTTGATTACGCTGGAAGGATTTGGTCAAAAAAACCTTTGCGTTTTAAAATAAAAATGTTAAAATAAAAATAAAAATAGAGAATATAAAAAATAAATTTATTCAATTATCTATGGCTAACAACAACGGCAATGATTTTCCTCCCAAAAAATTTTTATTTGTATCGCTTGAAAGTTTAAGTGGCGATTTAGCATGGACTTTAAAAAAAGAGGGTCATGAAGTTAAATCTTATATTAAATCAAAAAGCGACAGTGATGTTTATAATGGATTTATAGAGAAAGTAGATGATTGGGAAAAATATATCGAGTGGGCTGATGTTATTATTTTTGATGATGTAGAATTCGGCGCTATTGCAGAAAAATTGAGGGCAAAAGGGAAATTAGTTATTGGCGGTAGCCAATATACCGACAGACTTGAGATAGATAGAGAATTTGGTCAAGCAGAATTAAAAAAATATGGAGTTAATATTTTACCTCACTATGATTTTACTAATTATGACGAAGCAATTAATTTTATTGAAAATAATCCTGATAGATATGTTTTTAAACCCAGCGGCAATATTCCTTCTGGCGGTAAAGCTTTGTTATTTTTGGGTCAAGAAGAAGATGGCAAAGATATTTTGGAATTATTAAAACAAAATAAAGAAGTATGGGCAAAGAAAGCGCCGACGTTTCAGCTTCAGAAATTTGTTTCCGGCGTAGAAATTGCCGTAGGTGCTTTCTTTAATGGCAAAGATTTTATTTATCCAATTAATATAAATTTTGAACATAAAAGAGTTTTTCCTGGCAATTTAGGTCCTTTTGCTGGCGAGATGGGAACACTAATGTTTTGGTCCCAACCTAATGTTTTATTTAAATCAACTTTAGAGAAAATGAAGCCAGCGCTGATTAACTCTGGTTATATTGGTTATATAGATATAAATTGTATTGTTAATGGCAAGGGTATTTATCCTTTAGAGTGGACTTCGCGCTTTGGTTACCCAACAATTGCTATACAACAGGAGGGTATTTTGCTGCCAATGGGTAAATTCCTTTATCAGCTTGTTTCTGGTGAATCTTTTGAGATAAAGACGAAACGTGGTTTTCAGATTGGCGTTAGGATTTTGGTGCCTACTTATTTTATTCATAACGATAATGATCCAGAAATTGAAGTATTTAGAGATTTGCCAATTCTTTTTAAGAAACCGAATTTAGAAGGAATTCATATTGAAGATGTCAAAATAGAGAATAATGTTTGGAGGATAGCCGGCACTTCTGGTTGTTTATTGGTGGTAACCGGTTCTGGTTCTACAGTAACCGAAGCAAGAAAACAAGTTTATAACAGGATTCGAAATATTATGATCCAAGATATGTTTTATCGGGTAGATATTGGTTTATCATGGCTTGAAGATAGTGATAAACTTCAAACGTGGGGATATTTAAATGTTTCGCTTCCAGAGTTTGTTAAGGAGGAGTAATTTATTATAAATTTTTAATATTATAGTTATTTTAATTTTTTAAAGAAAAAATATGAAGACGAATAAAAAAATTCTATTTATCATAGCCGGAAAAAATTTTCGTGATATTGAATATTTTAAACCACGCGAAATTTTGGAAAATAGCGGAGTCGATATTAAAGTTGCCAGCAATATTAGAGCAGGTGAATTTGCTAGAGGGTCAGATGGCGGAGAAGTTAAAATTGATTTTAACATTAACGAGGTTAATGTTTCTGATTTTGTTTTGATTATATTTGTTGGTGGTCCCGGCGCTTTAGAATGTTTAGACAATGAAGAATCTTATGAGATTGCACGAGAGGCCGTTGAGTTAAAGAAAAAGTTGGCGGCAATTTGTATTGCGCCAGTAATTTTGGCGAAAGCGGGTGTTTTGCGAAATAAGAAAGCGGTTGTTTGGCATAATGAAATGAATAAAGAAGCAATAAAAATATTAGAAGAAAATGGTGTAAATTTTGTTAATAAAACAGTTGTAGAGGATGGCGATATTATTACTGCCGTTGGTCCCAATGCCGCCGAAGATTTTGGTAAGAAACTTAAGAGTGTATTGACTAATGAAGTTTAAACAGGAAAATTATATCTAATTTAGATAGAGAAAAAATTGTTTATTAAATTTACTTTTCCCAGACGCGAAAATATTTTGCTCAACCTCTAAAAAAGTTTTAGAGGATTTTATTCATAATTCATTGCGATTGTTTTAAAATATTTGATTCTCGTAAAGCATTAGGAATCAGACGAAATGGCGTATCAATCATTAAAATTGATGTTGTTGGCTATCAAAATAGCGCAAAGCGCGGGTTGACAAAATTTTATAAAAAGTTTAAACTTTATAGTAGAAAATTTCAATAGGGTGGGTAGGTAGACCCGTAGGGAGCGGGGGCAGATTGTAAATCTGTTGTTTAAGTGCCCGGCGAGTTCAACTCTCGCCCTACCCACCACCTTAAATTTCTAAAAATTTGAGGTCTAGTGTAAAAAGAAGGATTTCTATCCTTCTCTTTTTTATTGCGATTTATATTTCGATTTTTAATTTGTTAGTGCTGGTTTTGAGTTTTCATTTTGGATTTGCAAATGTTATTTCT
>JBBIUM010000051.1:3530-5166 GCA_037440245.1 Candidatus Yanofskyibacteriota bacterium
AAAAATAGACATTAAAGAGTTTTATAAAAATTTTTATGCCTGATGAAATTTCTAAATTAAGCAATTCTGATAATGAACCAACATATAAAGTGATAACGATGATGGAGGATTTGGCGGAAATAAGAAAAAAGCAACAGTCATCGATTTCTCCAGGTCCTTCTGTTGCTTCAAGAGAAGAAATTCCGGTTTCAAAAGTAGCTGCGCCTTTAAATTTACCTATTAGTGAAAAAGTAGAAATTCCACAGCCTCAAGCAACATCTTTACCACAAGAAAGTAAAATTGATAGGACTGTAATTTCTGAAATTATACAAGAAATAGAACCTCAACAAATTAAAGCTGATGAACTCCTTAAAAGAGCCAAGTTCAGAAGATTAATAAGAATTTTATTAATTACGCTTATTATTGCCGCATTATTTATTACAGCAGGATATTTTGTTTATTCTAAATTTTTTAGTAAAAAGAGCGAACCAACGCCAATAGTTTCTAAAACGCCGCCGCCAATTACACCAACAAAGTCAATTTTAAATTTGGATAGTAAAGAAAATATTAATTTAGTAAATAATACAACAGAGGAATTAGATAATATTTTAAGTGCTTTAGTTAAAGAAGAGTTTCTTGGCATGAAGGAAATAATTATTAAATCGCAATTGCCTGATAGTAATAAAAAAATAGATTTAATCAATATTTTTGAAATTTTAAATATCGCTTATCCCCGTGAATTATTTTATATATTTAATAGCAATTATTATGAACTGTTTATTTATAACGCCGGCGGTGATGAAGGAGGAAATTTAGGATTTGTTATTGAAATTGAACCTAACGATGTTTTGCCTATTAGGGAACTTATGGGTAATTGGGAGAATTCGATGATAGAGTCTTTTAAACCATTTTATTTTGGTAGATATCGGAGTCCCGACTCCTTTAATTTCAAAGACGCTACTTATAAAGGGGTTGATATTAGGTATATAAATTTAAATACCCCTAAATTGTCTATTGATTATGCTCTTTTGAGTCTTGATGATAAAAGTTATGTTTTATTTGCAACCTCAAAAGAAGGAATGTTTGAGGTAATTGATAAAATTTTAACTAATTCTAACTTATCTAAACCGAATTTTGAAGAATCTGAAACAAATCCGCAAGAATTTATAGAATCTGAGTCCTAATAGAATCTGAGTTCTAAAAATAGAAGATACTAATTTAATTAAGGGACTATTTAGCAACACTAAATTAGTTGTAATTGCTAACCACTTTGGTAACGGTTTGGTAGAATAGTAGTAAAGGTCGAATTCAACAACTCATTAAACCAACAAGAAGTCACGGAAACACAGTGTATCTAAAAAATGGGTACTTGACAAAAGATATCCTACTTTTAAAATTAAATCAGAAGAGATTAGAAGATACGAGAAAGAAAGAGCTGGAGAACTTCATTTAGATGTCAAGCCTTTGATATTCTTTATCTTTTTTAAAAGAATCCTCACTGATAATGGCACTGATAATGGCAAAGAATTTACTATTCACTTCAAAAAAGGTAGAAAATATCATTCTTTTGAAAAAGAAATAAAAAGATTAGAAATCATTCACATTTTTATACCAGACCTTTCAGGCCACAAACCAATGGCAATGTAGAAGCTTTTTG
>JBBIUM010000052.1:0-5064 GCA_037440245.1 Candidatus Yanofskyibacteriota bacterium
TTCGACCTTTACTACTATTCTACCAAACCGTTACCAAAGTGGTTAGCAATTACATTTTAATAAATAAATTAAAAGCTACCAAAATTAAAAATTAATCGGAATTAAATTAAATTTTATGCTTTATTTATATAATACCTTAACCAAAAAAAAAGAGCAACTCCAGCCAATAAAAAAAGGAAAAATAAATATGTTTGTTTGCGGCCCTACCGTTTATGATAAACCGCACTTAGGCCATGCGCGAACTTATATTGTTTTTGATTTTCTGGTTAGATATCTCAGATATTTAAAATACGAGGTTAAATACTTACAAAATATTACTGATATAGATGATAAAATTATAAAACGGGCAAAAGAAGAAAATGTCCCTAGAAAAAAAATAGCGGAAAAATTTGAAAAAGTGTATAAAAACGAAATGAAAAGATTAAAAATAAGAAGCGTATCAAAATTTGCCAAAGCTACAAACTATATCAAAGAAATAATAAGTCAAATCAAAAGATTGTTTGAAAAGGGTTATGCTTATAGGCTTGAAGACGGAATTTATTTTGATGTTTCAAAATTTCAAGATTATGGAAAGCTTGCCAAAAGAACTGTTCAGCAAGCAGAAGATTCTATTTCGCGCATAGACGAAGGAGTTAATAAAAAAAACAAAGGCGATTTTTGTCTTTGGAAATTTTCCACTTCAGAAGATGATAAAACTAGTAGATGGAAAAGTCCGTGGGGCGAAGGCAGGCCGGGTTGGCATATTGAAGATACAGCAATAACCGAAAAAGAATTTGGACCGCAATACGACATTCATGGAGGAGCGCTTGATCTTATTTTCCCTCATCATGAGGCGGAGATTGCTCAAATGGAAGCCATATCAAATAAGAAACCAATGGTCAGATACTGGTTGCATACCGGTCTTTTAACAATAAACGGCAGGAAAATGTCTAAATCGTTGGGAAATTTTATTACTACCGAAAAAATGAAACCTGAATTTTTAAGATTCTTATTTTTTTCCACCCACTATCAAAAACCTATTGATTATAATGAAAAAATTGTTCAACACGCAAAGATAAGTCAAAATAATATTACAGAATTCATATTTAATTGCAAACAAACTGCGGAAAAAATTAGTAAAAAATCCAATATTTTAAATGAAGAGATTAAAAAAATTGTGAATGATGCCAAAATAAAATTTTTTGAAGCATTAAATGATAATTTTAATACTCCCGAAGCACTTGCTCAAATCTTTATTTTAATAAATAAATTAGAGCTTCAAAAAATGACTGCAAAAGATTGTAAATATTGCTTAAAATTTCTCTATGAAATAGATAAGATATTTCAAATTTTCCCAAAGCCAAAACTTTTAACTAACAAAATTAAAAATTTAATTAAACAACACGAAAAATACCGCAAAGAAAAAGATTATGCCAAATCTGATAAAATAAGAAGTCAATTAAAAGAATTAGGTTTTGTTTTACAAGATAATCCTGATGGTACTACAACAATAAGATTTATTGCACTTTGATTTTTGATTTTCTCTATTCTATAATTATTTAGGTTTAAGAATTCTTGAGTAAATTATGGAGAGATTACAGCCTCAAAACATAGATACTGAAAAGAATGTTTTAGGTATTTTAATGATAGATAAAAATGCAATATATAAAATTGCGGATTTTTTATTTCCCGAAGATTTTTATAAAGACAATCACCAAATAATTTATGCCGCGATGTTAGATCTTTTTTATAAGCACGAACCAATTGACATTTCGACAGTGACTAACAGATTAAAAGAATTGAATAAATTTGAACAAATTGGAGGTGCCACCTATCTTACAGAACTTATAAATTCTGTAACCTCAACCAGCAATATTGTTAATTATGCCAAAATTATACAAAAGAAAAAAATGTTAAGAGATTTAATTCAAGCCTCTTATTATATTTCGGAATTAGGTTACAACGAAGAAGAAGAAATAGATGAATTATTAGACAAAGCAGAACAAAAAATATTTTCAATTTCCCGCCGGTCATTTGATAAAAACCTATTACATATAAAGGATATCTTGCCCGATGCTTTTGAAAGATTGGATAGTCGGCATAAAGGCGAAGCGGCAACAGGAGTTTTAAGCGGTTTTTCTGATTTAGACCAAAAATTATCTTGTCTTCACAATTCCGACTTAATTATTTTAGCGGCGCGACCAAGCATGGGCAAAACCTCTTTAGCACTTAATATAGCACAGAATGTTTCTATTCAACAGAAAGCACCCGTTGGAATATTTAGCTTAGAAATGTCAAAAGAACAATTAGTTGACAGATTAATTGCCAGCATCGCCAATATTAATCTTTGGAAGATAAGAACTGGATATTTATCAACAGATTCCAGTAATAATGATTTTGAAAAAATTAGTAATGCGCTTGAAATTCTATCAGAGGCGCCAATTTATATTGATGATTCAGCTATGCCCAATATTGTTCAAATCAGAA
This sequence comes from Candidatus Yanofskyibacteriota bacterium, assembly GCA_037440245.1. Lineage (GTDB taxonomy): Bacteria > Patescibacteriota > Minisyncoccia > JBBIUM01 > JBBIUM01 > JBBIUM01. Next base: position 2,467 of record JBBIUM010000052.1, read on the forward strand.
CTCAAGCAAGAAGATTGCAAGCAGAAGTTGGCCTTGGCCTGATTGTTATTGATTATTTGCAACTTTTGTTGCCAAGACAAAACTATAGCAGTTCTGTTCAGCAATTTACAGAAATTTCTCATTCGCTTAAAGCATTGGCAAAAGAACTTAATGTTCCAGTTATAGCTATTTCACAATTATCTAGAGCCGTGGAGCAACGAACGCCGCCTATCCCAAAATTATCAGATTTAAGAGAATCGGGTAGTATTGAACAAGATGCTGATGTTGTTTTATTTTTATACCGAGATGAGAAAATGAGAGAAGAAAATTACCGAGCGCAAAAAGTTGAATTACATATCGCCAAACATAGAAATGGTCCAACCGGCAAAATAGATTTAATTTTTGACACTGAAACAGTAACTTTTAAAAACGTAGATAAGTATCATACAATATAATCTTTCTAATTTTAAAATGTTGAAATGAAAAGCCAATCTATTAAAAAATTAACAGAAAGTTTTGCAAAATTTCCTTCAATTGGCCCTAAACAAGCGGCTAAATTTGTTTTCTTTCTTTTGAAAAATAGAGAAATTATTGATGAATTTATTATAAATCTTAAAAATCTAAAAAATAATGTAAAAGTTTGTAAACAATGTTTTTTAAAATTTGAAGATGATAAATCACACCTTTGTCCTATTTGTCAAGATAAAAATAGGAATCAAAATTTAATTTGCGTTGTTGAAAATGATGAAGATGCTTACATCATTGAGCAATCAAAAATTTTTGAAGGAGTTTATCATATTTTAGGCGGCGTTCTAAATCCAATGAAAAAAATAAATTCAGATAATTTAAACATCAAAGCGCTTATTAAAAGAATTGAAGATTTAAAAAAACAAAATTCTGAAAATAATATTGAAGTTATTATTGCTACTAATCCAACAACTGAAGGCGAAATAACACGTTTATTTCTAGAAAAAGAATTAAAACCGTTTAATATCAAAGTCACTCATCCGGCAAGAGGCATTGCTACTGGTTCAACAATAGAATATATTGATGAAAATACTTTACTCAATGCATTTAAAAATAGAAAATAAACGTCATATATCAGAGTGTTAAAAGAGCCCTAAAAGTAAAATCTTGCTAAAACTAAATCTTTGTTATTGAGCAAAATTATTGGCAAAAAACCTCAAAACAATTTCTATCATTGCTTGACGATCGTCTTGGAGCGATAGAAATATATGGATAAAACATTAATATAGAAATATAACGACGAGATAATGTAAACAAAAACAAAAACATTCTTTAAGGAATGTTTTTGTTTTTGTAATAAACAAGGGGGCTAATCTTACCTTAAAACTTAAATATTTTTGATAGAGTTTATAAGCACTTCTGTAAATAATTGTCTATGTCCTTTTTTCTTTCTCATTCTTTTTTTAGGTTTATATTTGAAAATAATTTTTTTTTCATCTTTGCCCTGTTTCAAGATCTCCGCCTCAACAATAAAATTGGAAATAAATGGTTTTCCAATAATTATTTTATTATCTCCAAAAACGAGCAATACATTTTTAAATAAAACTTTGTCGCCTTCTTTCCCTTCAATTTTTTCTATTTTTATTTTATTGCCAGCAGAAACAAGATACTGTTTGCCGCCAGTTTTAATAACCGCGTGCATAATGTTACTTTAAATCATTTACTATTAAAAAATAAAGTTTTTTTAGTTATCCCGAGGGTCTGACAAAATGGGCTGCCAGACCAAAGCCCCATAAATTCAATTTAAATTTTTAAGTTATTCCGTTAACGTTAATTAACGGCCAACTTAAAAATTAAAAATTGAATTTAAGATCGACACTTCTGAAATTAAAATTTCAGAAAGGAAATAATCCACGCACAGCTTCCGCTACGCGTGCCTTGTTACGACTTAGCCCCTGTCACCAAGCCTACCTTAGCCCCACTTAAAGTGAGTCTTCGGGTATTCTCGGCTTCCTTGACTTGACGGGCGGTGAGTACAAGACTTGGGAACGTATTCACCGTGCCATGGCTGATGCACGATTACTAGCGATTCCGTCTTCATGAGGTCGAGTTGCAGACCTCAATCTGAACTGGGGGTGCTTTTTAGGGATTGGCTCCGCGTTACCGCTTGGCAACCCTTTGTAGCACCCATTGTATCATGAGTGTAGCCCAGGGCATCAAAGGGCCATGCTGATCTGACGTCATCCTCACCTTCCTCCGGTTTAACACCGGCAGTCCCGTATGACACTTATAACATACGGTAAGGGTTGCGCTCGTTTCCCCACTGAAGGGAACAGTTCACACCACGAGCTGACGACGACCATGCAGCACCTGTGTCAATGCTTGAAAAGAGACCATCCTTTCGGACAGTTTTCATTGACATTTCAAGCCCTGGTAAGGTTCCTCGTTTACCATCGAATTAAACCTCATGATCCACCGCTTGTGCAAGTCCCCGTCTATTCCGTTTGAGTTTCATTCTTGCGAACGTACTCCCCAGGCGGGATGCTTAACGCGTTAGCTAAGCCACTGGAAGGGTCGATACTTCCAACAGCGAGCATCCATCGTTTAGGGCGTGGACTACAAGGGTATCTAATCCTTTTTGCTCCCCACGCT
>JBBIUM010000053.1:0-4997 GCA_037440245.1 Candidatus Yanofskyibacteriota bacterium
GAGTGTTAAAAGAGCGCTAAAAGTAAAATCTTGCTAAAACCAAATCTTTGTTATTAAGCAAAATTATTGGCAAAAACCTTAAATCAATTTCTGTCATTAACTGACGATCGTCTTGAAGCGATAGAAAATAGAAATATATAGATAAAAAATGAAAACCAAACTTAAATCCAAACAAATTTAACTCAAAGCGCAAAACTCAAAGCGCCAACTTTAAACATCTGAATTTTAATATTGTTTAGAATTTAGGATTTTGGATTTAGAATTTAACATCATTTTAGTAATTTAGTAATGAGGTTTGGAAATTGAAGTTAGAAAGTGCACTTTCTTTAATCCCATTTCTCAACCATCAAAAAAAGTTTATCCTCTATCGGAAATATTTGATAAATTTTTTCAGTAAGAAAAGGCATAAATGGATGCAAAACTTTTAAAGAATTAAATAAAACAAACAATAAAACTTTTTGAGTTGATTCTTTTAATTTTTCATCTTTCATTTGCTGTTTAGATTTCTCTATATAAATATCGCAAAAATCGTGCCAGAAAAAATCATAAATATCATGAAGCGCTTGACCAAACTCAAAATTTTCAATCTTTTTTGCAACATTCTTTTTTAATTCTTGCACCTGCAATAAAATCTTTTCGTCAGATTTCGTTAAACTTTTATTTGTTTTCAATATTTTAGATAATTTCTTTAAATTAATTAATTCAGTTATATCAGTCATATTTGAAAGAATAAATCGTGAAGCATTCCAAATCTTATTGCAGAACTTCTTTCCGGCAACTAAATGTTCTTCGGCAAAATGCAAATCCTGACCCCCCATTGATTGATAAATTAAACCAAATCTTGTGGCGTCAGCGCCATATTTTTCTATAAGCTCCAAAGGGTCAACGCCAGTTCCTAAAGATTTCGACATTCTTTTACCCTCCCTCGTTAAAACAGTGGCATGAACATAAACCTGATTAAAAGGTTTCTTGCCCATAAATTCTAAACCGGAATAAATCATTCGGGCAACCCACAAATTTATAATATCTCTAGCAGTCGATAAAACATTCGTTGGATAAAATGTCTCTAAATCCTTAGTTTTCTTAGGCCAACCAAGAGTTGCAAAGGGCCAAAGTGCCGAAGAAAACCAGGTATCTAAAACATCTTCTGATTGAATCATTTCACAATTATTACATATCGGACATTTATTTGGTTTTTCCTCAACCACTATAAAATTTTTTTCTCCTTTTTTATTACCACAGAAAAAAACAGGTAACCGATGCCCCCACCAAATTTGACGCGAAATACACCAATCCTTAATATTTTGAAGCCAATCAAAATACAATTTTTCCCACTTCTTAGGGATAAAAACAATACCCCCTTTTTCAACTTCCTCAATTGCTAATTTTGCCAAATCTTTCATTTTCACGAACCATTGCAAATTCGGCAACGGTTCAATAGCCGTTCCACATCTATAACATCTAGAAACATTATGAGTATAATCTTCAACTTTTTCTACTAAACTTAATTTTTCAAGCTCGGCAATAACTTTTTTTCTAGCTTCTAGAACGCTTAATCCAATAAAATCCTGACCCGCTTCTTCTTTCATTTTCCCCTCTTCGTCAATTATTTTTGTAAGAGGTAAATTATGTCTTAAGGAAATCTCATAATCAATAAAGTCATGCGCTGGAGTAACTTTTACGGCACCAGTACCAAATTCAGGTTCTACAAGATTGTCGGCAATTATTGGAATTTCTTTATTTTGAAGAGGTAAAATTGCTTTTTTACCAATATAATTTTTATATCTAATATCATTCGGGTTAACAGCAACTGCTTCATCGCCAAGCATCGTCTCAGGTCTTGTTGTCGCCACTGTAATAAATTTATTGGGATTTTCCTTTAATGGATATTTAAGATACCAAAGACTTCCTTTTTCTTCTTTATATTCTAATTCTAAATCAGATAAACTCGTAGCGCATCTCGGACACCAGTTAACTACCCGCTCTCCTCTATAAATAAGCCCTTTTTTATAATAATGAATAAAAGCTGCTTGAACTGCTTTTACATAATCGTCATCCATAGTGAATCTTGTCCGAGACCAATCGCAAGAAGCGCCAAGTTTTTTTAACTGATCTAAAATAATTTTTCCATATTTCTCATACCACTCCCAAACTCGCTTAACAAATTCGTCCCTACCGAGTTCAAAACGAGTTTTGCCTTCTTTTTTTAATTCTTTTTCCACTACATTCTGGGTAGCAATCCCGGCATGATCAATACCCGGCAACCAAAGAGTTTTAAACCCTTGCATTCTTTTAAATCTTATTAAAATATCCTGAATTGTATTGTTTAAAGCATGGCCCATATGCAAAGAACCGGTTATATTAGGTGGCGGCATCATAATACAAAATGTAAAATTATTTGAATCTTTATCAATCTCTTCTTTTAAAAAAGGCAATTTATCAGGATTAAAAAACTGGGATTTCTCCCATAATTTATAGATTTCTGGTTCTATTATTTTAGGATCGTAAATCTTTTCCATAAAAACAAAAGTTGATTGTTGATTATTACTTTATTTTGTTTTATTCATCATTCTATTTCTATTATAAAAACTAACGAGGATTGACGAAGCAATAAAAATAGAAGAATAAGCTCCGCTCGCAATACCCACAATTAGAGCAAAAGCAAAGTATTTAATTGATTCTCCGCCAAAAATATAAATAGCAATTAGTGGCAAAAGTGTGGTTAAGGCAGTATTAATAGAACGAGCTAGTACCTGATTCAAAGATTTATTAACTAATTCATCAAATGACTCCTTCGTCCCTGAAGCATAGAAGAATTTTGTCAAATTTTCTCTTGTTCTATCAAAAACAACAATCGTATCGTTAACTGAATAGCCTAATACGGTTAAAAGCGCTGCTATAAAAGGTAGGCCTGCTTCGATGCCTCGATAATGACTCATAATTGCATAAGCGCCTACTGTTAAAAAAACGTCATGAAAAAGAGCTACTAATGTTGCAATGCCATATTTGAAAGAATTTATAGGCCTCGAAACTTTCCTAAAAGCGAGAGCAACATAAATACAAATCATTAAAATAGAAAATATAGTTGCCCAAAAAGCCTTGCGTCTTGTTTCATATCCTATAGCAGGACCGATAGAATCGAACTTTTCTTCTAGAGGCTTAGCATATTCAAAATCTTTTTTAATTTTGTTCCAAATAAGCTGATGAGTATCTTCGTTAATTTGTTTCAATCTCAAAATAACTGTATTCCCTTCAACTGGTTGGATATTTATTTCGCCAAGTTCAAATTCTTTTAAAGATTCTAAAAGTTTTTCTTTTGGCGGCATTTCTGTAAAATTAATTCTCCAAAGAGTACCGCCGGTAAAATCAATATTAAATTTTATACCCCAAAAAATTAGAGCCCCTACAGAAATAAAAAAGAGAACACCAGAGATAAGATACCACAGTTTCCTATATTTTATAAAATTAATTAGCATAATATTTGACATTAACTCTATACAACAATATTTAAGTACTCTTCAAAACGAGTACCAATAAGTAATTTTAATAAAACTCTGGTTATAATTATAGCAGAAAACATACTCAGAATGACGCCAAATAATAAAGTTAAGGCAAAGCCTTTAATCATACTCGAAGTAAACCAAAATAAAATCAAAGCAGTAAGTATTGTTGTGGCATTGCCATCGCGAATAGAAGGCCAAGCTCTTTTAAATCCTTCGGATACGGCAACACTTAAACTCATACCTTTCTTAAGCTCTTCTTTCATCCTTTCGAAAATAAGAACATTGGCATCAACGGCCATACCTAAAGATAGAATAAAACCAGCAATCCCAGAAAGCGTTAACGTTACCGGAATTAATTTAAAAATAGCTAAATTAAATAATAAATAAAAAATTAAAGTAATAGCTGCCAAGAAACCGGCAAATCTATAATAGAAAATCATAAAAACGATAACAAGAATAAATCCAATTATGCCAGCCCTAATACTTTTTTCAAGATCAATTTTACCCAAAGTAGCGCCAACGGTTTCCTGAGAAATCAATTTTATTGGCACAGGTAAAGCGCCAGAATTTAATTTTTGAACAAGAATTTTAGCTTCGTTAATGCTAAAATTTCCTGAAATAACAGCTTTGCCGCCGCTAATTTTTTCTTTTACTACGGGAATACTTATTGGTTGCCCATCTAAATAAATTGCTAATTTTTTCCCCACGTTTTTTTCCGTTAATTGTTCAAATAATTTCGCGCCTTCTTCATTAAATTGAAGTTCAATCTGCGGCTGATAAGTTGTCTGATCGAAAATTAATTGAGCGCTTTTTAAATATTTACCGTTTAATTCAGTAGGATTAAAATAGGGATCAATATTTAAGTATTTAGGATTTTTGGCCTCAATTTCTTTCAAAATCTTTTCTGTCTCTTCTGCTGCTTTTTCTTCTCTAAAATCTAAAAATGGAGTTTCTCCTATCATTTTAATTGCTTCATTAATATCCTTAACACCCGCTAAATCAACAATTAACCTCCAAGAATCTCCCGATTTAGCAATTTGAACTAAAGGTTCGGTAACTCCATAAATATTAATCCTTCTTTCAATAACATCTCTAATACCCTCCATTGCTTCGCCGTATTTACTTTTTTCAATTTGCGATAAATCAGCTTGATAAACCAAATGTGTTCCGCCCTTCAAATCAAGGCCCAAGTGAAAATCAACGCTTGGAAATTTTGGGAACCTAAAATTACTAAATCCAATATAATTAAACAATACATCTATTTTTAAAAGCGGCAACTTATTATTTATCCAATCAATTCCTTGATTAAAATACCAAGGAAAATCAAAGGCAAAAGCCGCAATAGCCAAAAGAATGATTATCGCCAAAGCTGCTTTTAAATTTGATTTATTAAGTTTGGGCATGTATCTTGATTAAAAATTTAAAATAGCAAAATATAGATTTTCCCACCAAAATAAATTTTACCTATTTGCCGACCTTTTTAGCAAATTCAAT